>NZ_JBFARL010000356.1:0-4018 GCF_040674655.1 Actinomadura sp. NPDC049753
GCTCGCAGGCGCGTTCGGAGGCGACGCCCTTGACGACGGGCAGCAGCAGTCCGTTGACAGCGCGCGCCGTCGTGACGTCCGCCCAGTCGGCGCCGTCCGGGTCGCCGGGCGGGCGCACCGCCACGATCGCGACCGCCTCGGCGCCGAGCAGCGAGCGCAGCAGCCGGGTCGCCCTGCGCGCCGCGTCGCCGGTGAGCCCGGCCCGCAGCGGGGGCGCGGCGTGCGCGATCAGGTGCAGGGCGGCGAGGGCGGCCGCCTCCGCCGGATCGGCGTGCCCGCGCCGCGGCAGGAGGCACCACCGGCGCGGCGCCCAGACCCCGCTGGCCCCGGCTGCCGCGGCGTACACCACGACATCTGTGACGGACGGTAGGTCCATGGAAACTTACGGTAATGGCTATCATCGCCGCGGGTGCGCCTGTTGCCGATTTACCGAGGTCTCGAATGGGACACGTTCGGCCGACCGGAAGTCCCGCACCAGCGGACCAATCGCGCGGGTCCGGTCACAGCGGGGGCGACTCGCCCTCGTCCTCCTGGTACGAGTAGCGCTGCTCCCGCCACGGATCGGCGACGTTGTGGTACCCGCGCTCCTCCCAGAAGCCCCGGCGGTCCTTCACCAGGTACTCCACGCCCCGGACCCATTTCACGCTCTTCCACGCGTACAGGTGCGGGATGACGATGCGGACGGGGAAGCCGTGGTCGGGGGTGAGGCGCTCGCCGTCGCGGTGGGTGGCGAACATCGTCCCGTCGGCGAGGAAGTCGCTCATCCGGATGTTGGCGCTGTAGCCGTACTCGGCCCAGACCATGACGTGCGTGACGTCCGGCGCGGGCGGCGCCAGCTCGGTGATCGCCGTGCCGGGGACGCCGCGCCACTCGTTGTCCGGGATGGTGAACTTGGTGACGCAGTGGAAGTCGGCGACCGAGGCGGCCTTCGGCAGCGCGTCGAACTCGTCCCAGGTCCAGCGGTGCTGCTCCCCCGACTCGGTGGCGCCGAAGACCCGGAAATCCCAGTCCTTGGGACGGAACTTCGGGACGGGGCCGTAGTGCAGGACGGGCCAGCCCCGGGGGACGTACTGCCCGGGCGGCAGTTCGCCCGGCTGCGGCGCGGACTGTTCGGGGTGGGTCATGACGCGGCCATCCTGCCATCCGGAGTGAGCTGAGCCATATCCGGGGTCGGCCGCGGGCCGCGGGCCCGGACATCGGCTACGCTTTCCCCGTGCGCAACGTCGTGTATTTCTTTTGGCCCGACCAGCCCGGACGGCTGGTCTGCCAGACGCTGCGCTGACAGACCACGAAGGCGAAAGCCCCGGGCCGGCCGGCCCGGGGCTTTCGTCGTTCCGGGGACCGGCCGGCCTCCCGGGGCATGAATGAGAGGCAGCAACCCATGGTCGTCGTCATGGCCCCGGAGGCCAGCGAAGCGGACGTCAGAGCCGTCGTCTCACTGGTTGAGACGGCAGGAGGCGACGCCTTCGTCAGCCGCGGTGTGGAGCGGACCATCGTCGGGCTGGTGGGCGACGTCCAGCAGTTCGGCTCGCTGAACCTGCGCGGGATGCGCGGCGTCAGCGACGTCATCCGCATCTCGGCGCCCTACAAGCTGGTGAGCCGCGAGAACCACGCCGAGCGGTCGGTCGTCCGGGTCGGCGGGGTGCCGATCGGTCCCGGCACCATGACGCTGATCGCCGGCCCGTGCGCGGTGGAGACCCCCGAGCAGACCCTCGGCGCGGCGCAGATGGCGCAGGCCGCGGGCGCGACGCTGCTGCGCGGCGGCGCGTTCAAGCCGCGCACGTCGCCCTACGCGTTCCAGGGCCTCGGTGAGGCCGGGCTGCGCATCCTCGCGGACGTGCGCGAGGAGACCGGCATGCCGATCGTCACCGAGGTCGTGGACGCCGGCGACGTCGAGCTCGTCGCCTCCTACGCCGACATGCTGCAGATCGGCACCCGCAACGCGCAGAACTTCGCGCTCCTGCAGGCCGCCGGCGAGTCGGGCAAGCCGGTCATGCTGAAGCGCGGCATGAACGGGACGATCGAGGAGTGGCTGATGGCCGCCGAGTACGTCGCGCAGCGCGGCAACCTCGACATCGTGCTCTGCGAGCGGGGCATCCGCACGTTCGAGCGGGCGACCCGCAACACCCTCGACATCTCCGCGGTTCCGGTGGCGCAGCGCCTCTCCCACCTGCCGGTCATCGTGGACCCGTCGCACTCGGGCGGCAGCCGCGACCTCGTCCTGCCGCTGACCCGCGCGGCGATCGCGATCGGCGCCGACGGCGTGATCATCGATGTGCACCCGCACCCGGAGACCGCCCTGTGCGACGGCCCGCAGGCCCTGGTCGACGGCGACCTGCGCGAGCTCGCCAAGCTCGTCCGCGACCTGCCCCCGATCGTCGGCCGCTCCCTCACCAGGAGCGAGGACCCCGACGCCGTGCCCGCCTGACCCGCCCCAGCACGCCCGCCTGCCCCGCCCGCCTCGCGGGGACGCCGAGCGGGTATCGTCCTGAACCATGGCTTACTGGGCACCTGATTGCGGACCGCCGCGCTCCTGACGGGGCGCGGCGACCGCATTCCTGCTGATCTCGGCACGGCCCGGCGCGATCACGCGCCCGGCCTTGCCGTCCTGCGCCCCGAATCCGGATCCCTCCTCCCGATTCGAGCCCAGGAGCCCTTCTCCCGTGTCACAGAACACCTTTCTTCGGCGCGCGTCCGAAAAGCCCTCGCGGTCCCGTGCCCGGCGCGGCGGCGCCGACATCCTGCTGGCGGCGTCCCTGTGGGGGACGACCGGCACCGTCCGCACGTTCGCGGACGGCGCGTCCCCGTACTCGGTCGCCGCGATCCGCATCATCATCGGCGGCCTGGTGCTGCTGGCCCTCGCCGCGTCCACGCGCCGCGGCGCGGGGCTGCGCCGCCTGCTGGCGGACCGCCGCAACCTGCCGCTCGTCGCCCTCGGAGCGGCCGCCGTCACCGTCTACCAGACGGCGTTCTTCGTCGCCGCCGGGCGCACGGGCGTCGCGGTCGGCACCGTCGTCACGATCGGCAGCGCGCCGGTGTTCGCCGGCGTGATCGGGCTGCTGGCGCGCGGGTCCGCGCCGTCCGGACGGTGGACGCTCGCCACGGCGGGGGCCGTCGCGGGCTGCGCGCTGCTCGTCGGCGGCGGCCGGGACGCGGGCGCGGAGCCGCTCGGCATCGGGCTGGCCCTGCTGTCCGGGCTGTCGTACGCGGTGTACGCGACGGTGGCGTCCGTCCTCATCACCCGGGGCGAGGAGGACCGGGCCGTCGCCGCGGCGCTGTTCGGCGCGGCGGCCCTTCCGCTGGTCCCCGTGCTGCTCGCCGGCCCGACGGGCTGGCTGCTCACCGGGAGCGGCGCGCTCATCGCGCTCTACCTCGGCGTGATCACCACGGGCGGGGGCTACCTGCTGTTCGCCCGGGGCCTGCGCACCACGCCGGCGACGACGGCGACGACGCTGACGCTCGCGGAGCCGGCGGTGGCGGCGGCGCTCGGCACGGTGCTGCTGGACGAGCGGCTCGGCGGCCCGGCGCTCGGCGGCCTCGCGCTGCTGGCGGCGAGCCTGGTGGTCCTCGTGGCGCCCGTCCGCCGGCGCGGCTCCGGCGCGGGCGCACGGGGCCGCGGCGAAGGCGCACAGGGCGGTAACGAATTGGTCTGAACCATTGGCCGGGCAGGGCGCGGCGAGGATGATGACCGGCATGACGACGGGAGATGGTGACGCCGGGGGGCGGCTGTTCCCGGAGAACCTGGACGGCGTCGATCCGGTCGCCGCCGTGCTGCTGGCGGACGCCCGCCGCGCCCTCGCCGCCTACCCGGAGCTGGTGGCCCTCGGCGCCGTGTTCACCGCCGCCGAGCGGGTTCCGGGCGGCTGGCAGGTCGTGTGCCCGTTCGACCCGCTGCCGCAGGGCGCGCGCGAGATCCTGGCCGACCACCTGGAGGACCGGGCCGCGGCGGCGCGCGGACCGGTCGGCGTCTCCGGCGGAGCCGGCGCGCCCCCGGTGGGCGAGGTAGCCGCGCAGCGCC
>NZ_JBFARL010000357.1:0-4007 GCF_040674655.1 Actinomadura sp. NPDC049753
GCCGCCGGCGCGCGGGCCCCCGCACCGGAGCGGGCGAGGCGCCCGGCCGGCGGCGAGCCGCTCGTGACCCTCGACCTGGCCCACCGCTTCGGGCCCGGCTGGCGGCTGTACCAGTTCACGACCGCGGACCGTGACGCCCACCGCTGGCATCTGCGGCACGACGGGCACGCCGCCGGGACGGTGACGCACGTCCTGAACCTGCGCGGCCGCAGGACGGGCTGGGAGGCCTACGACGCCCGCGGATTCCGGCTGCGCCCGGAACCGGGGCCGGACGCGTACCCGCCCGCCAAGCCCTCCCTCTGGGCGACCAGGACGGCGGCGGTGCGCGCCGTCGCGCGGGCCCACCGCTGCCCCTGACGGCCGGGCGCGGACGTTTCGCCCCGGCCGCCCGGGTAGGCCGCCTGGGACGGAGCCCGTCCCACCGGAGGAGCACGATGAAGGCTGTCACCTGGCACGGCAAGCGCGACGTCCGCGTCGACGAGGTCCCCGACCCGAAGATCAAGGAGCCGAACGACGCGGTCATCAGGGTCACCTCGACCGGCGTCTGCGGATCGGACCTGCACCTGTACGAGGTGCTCGGGCCGTTCATGAGCGAGGGCGACATCCTCGGCCACGAGCCGATCGGCATCGTCGAGGAGACCGGGCCGGACGTCACCCACGTCAAACCCGGCGACCGCGTGGTCATCCCGTTCAACATCGCGTGCGGGCACTGCCACATGTGCGGCCTCGGGCTGTACGCCCAGTGCGAGACGACGCAGGTCCGCGAGCAGGGCACCGGCGCGGCCCTGTTCGGCTACACGCGGCTGTACGGGCAGGTGCCCGGCGCGCAGGCCGAGTACCTGCGGGTACCGCAGGCCCAGTTCGGGCCGATCAAGGTGCCCGAGGGGCCGCCGGACGAGCGGTTCGTCTACCTGTCGGACGTGCTCCCCACGTCGTGGCAGGCGGTGGCCTTCGCCGACATCCCCGAGGGCGGTTCGGTCACCGTGCTCGGGCTCGGCCCGATCGGGCAGATGTCGGCCCGCGTGGCCCGCCATCTCGGCCACCGGGTGATCGCGGTCGACCTCGTCCCGGAGCGGCTGGAGATGGCGCGCCGGCACGGGATCGAGGTGATCGACGCCTCGGACGCCGACGACGTGCCGGACGCGGTCCGGCAGCTCACCGGCGGGCGCGGAACCGACTCGGTGATCGACGCGGTCGGCATGGAGGCGCACGGCTCCCCCGGCGCCAAGCTCGCGCAGACCCTCACCGGGCTCATGCCGGGCAACTCCGCCGCGCCGCTGATGGCGCGCGTCGGGGTGGACCGCCTCGCGGCGCTCACCACGGCCATCGAGGTCGTGCGGCGGAGCGGGACGATCTCCCTCAGCGGCGTGTACGGCGGCATGACGGACCCGCTGCCGATGATGCAGATGTTCGACAAGGGCGTCACCCTGCGCATGGGCCAGGCCCACGTCAAGCGCTGGATCGACGACCTGATGCCGCTCATCGCCGACGACGCCGACCCGCTCGGCGTGATGGACCTCGCCACGCACCGCTGGCCGCTGGAGAGGGCGCCCCAGGCCTACGAGATCTTCCAGAAGAAGCAGGACGGCGCCATCAAGGTCCTGTTGCAGCCGGGCACGTGACGCCGCCCGCCGGGTGATCGCGGACCCGGGCCGCCCGCCCTAGGCTTTCCGGCACGTCTTCGGGCGTGCCGATGACCGAGGCTCTGGAGGTGGACCCGATGCACCCGTTCCGCGCCGCCATCGAGAAGGGCGACCTGGACGCCCTTCCGGCGCTGCTGGCCGAGGACGTGACGTTCCTCAGCCCGGTGGCGTTCGCGCCGTACGAGGGGCGTGCCACGGCCACCGCGATCCTGCGCGCGGTGACCCGGGTGTTCGCCGACTTCCGCTACGTCCGCGAGATCGGCGGCGGCCGGGACCACGCGCTGGTCTTCAAGGCGCGGATCGGCGACCGCGAGGTGCACGGCTGCGACTTCCTGCACCACGACGAGGCTGGGCTCATCGACGAGTTCTGCGTCATGGTCCGGCCGCTGTCGGGCGCGCAGGCGCTCTCGGACGCGATGGCGGTGCAGTACGAGACCGTCAGACGCGAGATGGGCCTCGCCTGACCCCCGGCCTCCCGCGAGGCGCTCCGCAACTCCACGGGGCATCCCTTCAGACGCTCAGCGGCGAGGGGAGGGAGCCGTCCTCGGCGCGGCTGCCCTCGTGCTCGAGTCGCGCCAGCCGTGCCGAGGTGAGGGCGGCGCGGAACAGCTGGAGGCCGCGCGCGGAGCTGGGGTCGACGCCGGACAGGATCCGGATGCGGTCCAGCCGGTAGTGCAGGGTGCGGCGGTGGATCCACAGCTCCCGCGCGGCGCGCTCGCGGTCGAGGTTGCAGGCGAGCAGCACCTCCAGGGTCCGGCGCAGGTCGGTGCCGGCGTCGAGCGGGGACAGCACGGCGGCGAGCCGCCCGCGGATCGCGGGCTGCCCGAGGATCGCCAGCTCGACGAGCAGCTCGTCGGCCCGGTAGGGGCGGTCCTCGGAGTCCGGGATGGCCTTGGCGATCGTCAGGACGCGGGAGGCCTCCTCCAGCGCGGCCGGGATGCCGGCGACGCCGCGCCGGCAGGACTGGGCGGCGTGCACGGGTCCGCGCGAACGGGCGGCGAGGCCCGCGGTGAACTCGGCGGCCAGGTCCTCGGCGCGCAGCGGTTCGGCGGCCGGGAACAGCACGGTCAGTCCCGCCGGGCCGCCCGAGTACAGCACGCCCTCCCAGGACTCCAGGCGCTCGCTCTCCCGCTCCCAGTCCCGTTCCGCGAGCGCGGGGGCCTCGCACCGCAGGACGAGGTAGGCGGGCGCGAGGCGGACGCCCGCCGCGTCGGCGATCACTCCGGCGGGAGCGCCGTCGATCAGGGTCTCGGCGAGGAGCCGGCGCAGCGGCCGCGACCTCGTCCCCTCGCGGGGCGCCTCCGCGTAGCCCCGGATGCAGGCCTCCCGCGCGCCGGCCGCGAGGCGGGCCGCGTGCGCGGTCAGCTCGGCCATCTCGGTGAAGCAGCCGGGCGGCGCGACCGTCCAGCAGGACCGCGCCGCGGCGGCGAGGGCCAGGTCCCACGCCTCCGACAGCACCGGCAGCGGGATCGCCTGCCGGGCCGCGAGGACGCCGAGGTCGCGGAAGCGCCCGCGGTCGTCCTCGGGGAGGGGCGACCGGCGCAGGACGAGGCCGAGCAGCCGGGCGCAGGTCTCCCGGCGCCCGCCGAACATCGGGCCCGCCGCCCGCCGGATCGGCTGGTAGGCGGGGTGGCCGTGCAGCGCCTCCCGGATCGCCGTGGCGACCCGCGGGCAGTGCGCGGCGAGGACTTCCGGGAGGCCGCCGGAAACGGTCATCGACGGTCCTCCCCTAGGCCGCGGCCAGCGGGAGCCCGGGCAGGTGGCCGACGGTCCCCTCGACCACCCGGTGCAGCTCCCGGACGCAGCCCGGATCGCCGCCGAGCATGTCGAGCAGGCCGTGGGCGCGGCCGGCCAGTGGCGCGACGGAGGCGGCGTAGGACTCGGCGACCTCCTCGTCGAGCATCCAGGAGGCCATCTCGGCGCGCGCGGACGCCGAGTGGCGGGCGGAGGCGTGCAGCGCGAGGGCCTCGCGGCGCCGCGCGGGCGGCAGGCCGGCCAGCAGGTGGACGAGCAGGTGCGTGGCGGTGCCGGCGGCGAGGCCCTCGTGCCGCCCGGAGACGAGGTCGCGCCGGTCGTCGGCGAGCCGGCACAGCACGCCGAACGCGCGGCCGTACGCCCGCCAGCCCGCGACGCGGCGGTCGTCCGCTCCGGCGAGGCGCGCCGCCGAGGCCGCGGCCATCGCGTAGGGCGCGCCGGTCCTGCCCTCGTAGCCGCGCAGCACCGAATCGGGGGTCGCGTTCGGCGCCCGCTCGGCGAGGTCGCGGAGCCGCCCGTCGACCGCGTCCACCTCTCTCATCGGCTGCTCTCCGTTTCTCCCCGAATGGTCGGTCTGAGGAGTTGATCACAGATGATGACGGCGCGTAC
>NZ_JBFARL010000358.1:0-4004 GCF_040674655.1 Actinomadura sp. NPDC049753
GTCGACGACCACCGCGGGGTCCTTGGTGGTCTTCTCGACGAAGTTCTCGTCCCACGCGGTGAAGTAGAACAGGACCGCGTAGTTGCCGCGGCGGTGCCGGCGGCGGGCGCGCTCTCGGTGGTGGTCATCCCGCTCACTGCGCGGTCAGCGGCTGGAGCTTGGACTGCAGGTCCGTCAGGGCCTGGTCGGCGGGCTTCTTCCCGGTCACCGCGTCGTACATCTCGCCCTGGACGGCGGCGGTGACGTCGCCGTACTTGACCGCTACCGGACGCGGCCTGGCGTTGGCGATGGCCTGCTTGAGGACGGGCAGGTACGGGAACTTCTTCACCATCTCGGGGTCGTCGTACAGGGCCGCCACGGTGGGCGCCTGCGAGGTCGCGAGGAGGTTGGCGCGCTGGGCCTGCTCACCGGTGAGGTAGCGGATGAAGTCGAGCGAGGTCGCCTTGTTCTTGGCGAACGCGGAGATCGCGAGGTTGTGGCCGCCGAGGTTGGCGACGCCGGGGCCGTTCGGGCCGGGCAGCGGCGCGACCGCGAACTTGCCCGCCACCTTCGACGAGCCGTCGCCCGAGTTCGCCAGGCCGTACTGGTACGGCCACTGCCGCTGGAAGATCAGCCTGCCGGACTGGAAGTAGCGGCGGCCGCCCTCGGTGTCGAGGGTGACGGCCTCCTTCGGCATGTGGTCCTTCTTGGCGCCGACGAGGAACTCGACGCCCTGCTTGGCCTGCGGGGTGTTCAGCGCCGGCTTGCCGTCGGGGCCGATGATGGAGCCGCCGGCGCTCTCGATCGCCTCGACCGCGCTGATCGTCATGCTCTCGGTCTTGTTGACCTCGGTGAAGAAGCAGTCGGCGTCCTTCGCCTCGGGCAGCTTCCTGACCTTGGCGCAGTCGTCCCACATCTCGGTGTAGGTCTTCGGCGGGTCGGTGATGCCGGCCTTCTCCAGCAGGTCCTTGCGGAAGTAGAGCATCCCGGCGTCGGACGTGGACGGCACGGCGTACAGCTTGTCGCGGTACTGCCCGGTGGCGATGGTCGCGGGCAGCATCCTGGACAGGTCGATCTGTTCCTTGGGCAGCTGCGCGAGCCAGCGGTTGGCGGCGAACTCGGCCGTCCACACCACGTCGAGGTTCAGCACCGAGTAGGCGTCGGACTTGGTCGTGGCGTTCTGGATCATCTGCTGCCGCTGGTCGTTCGGCTCGTCCGGCAGTTCGATGATGCGGACCTGCTCCTTCGGGTGCTCGGTGTTCCAGCCGTCGAGCTGCTTCTGCAGGTAGCCCGAGCGGTCCTTGCCGGTCACGAAGGTGATCGGACCGCGGCCCTGCAGGCTCGCCGTGCCCGCGCCGCCCTTCGAGCCGCCGTCGTCGTCGCCGCAGGCGGAGAGCGACAGCGCGAGGGCGGCACAGACGACGGTGCCGCCGATCAGGGGAGTGCGCCGCATGGTGTCCTCCTTCGCGGGACGTCCCGCGAAGGGCCGTCGTCCCGCAGTCAGAAGTTGGGGGTGGCTGGTCCGGGACGTTAGCAACGCGTTTCAGTCCCGTAAACTGCTTGCAGAAACTTTCAGCAAGTCCGTGGCCGATCTGTAACCGCTTTGCACAGACCGGACAATCCGGTCGACATGCCCGCGGGGCCTGCGCCAGGCTGCCCGCGTGACGAAACCCGACCCCTCCGGCGCGCTCGACCTCGTCCGCGACCACACGATCCTGTCGGTCGTGGTCGGGTCGCGCGCCTACGGGCTGGCCACCGATGAGAGCGACGTCGACCGGCGCGGCGTCTACGCGGCCCCGGCGCCCCTGTTCTGGCGTTTCACGAAGCCGCCGACGCATCTGGACGGCCCGCTGCCCGAACAGTTCTCCTGGGAGCTGGAGCGCTTCTGCGAGCTGGCGCTGGGCGCGAACCCGACCGTCCTGGAATGCCTGTGGTCGCCGCTGGTCGAGCGGGTCACGCCGGTCGGAGAGGAGCTGCTGGCCGTGCGGCCGGCGTTCCTGTCCCGGCATGCGCACCGCACGTTCCTCCGCTACGCCGAGGCCCAGTTCCGCAAGCTGGACGGCGACTTGCGCAACGGCGGAGCGCCGCGCTGGAAACACGTCATGCACATGCTGCGGCTGCTGGAGAGCGGCCTGCGCCTCGTCCGGCACGGCGAGCTGCGGCTGGAGGTCGGAGGCCTGCGCGACCGGCTCCTCGCCGTCCGCCGCGGCGAGGTGGGCTGGGACGAGATCGCCGCGTGGCGCGCCTCCGTCGGGGCCGCGATGGACGAGGCCCTGGACCGAAGCCCGCTGCCGCCCGAACCCGACCGCGCCGCGGTCGAGGAACTGCTGGTCTCCGTTCGACGCAGGAGTGTGACCTGGTGAACCTCCCCGAGGGCATGGCCGACCGCCTCGCCGCCGACCACCCCTATCCCCGCGCGTTCCTCACCGTCAGCGGCGCACACCTCTACGGGTTCCCGTCTCGGGACTCCGACGTCGACCTGCGCGGCGTCCACCTGCTGCCGCTGGAGGAGGTCGTCGGCCTGGAGACGGGGGAGGAGACCGTCACGCTGATGTGGGACCACGCCGGAGTGGAGGCCGACGCGGTCACCCACGACCTGGCCAAGTTCTGCACGCTGCTCACGCGGCGCAACGGCTACGTCCTGGAGCAGGTGATGTCGCCGCTGGTCGTGGCCACCTCTCCCGTGCACGCCGAGCTGAAGTCGCTCGTCCCCGGGCTGGTCACCTTCAACCACGCGCACCACTACCTGGGTTTCGCGCGGTCCCAGTGGAGGCTCTTCGAGCGGTCGCGGGAGCTCAAACCGCTCCTCTACACGTTCCGGGTGCTGCTGACGGGCGTCCACCTGATGCGCACCGGCGAGGTCGAGGCCGACCTGACACGGCTCGCCGGAGACGGGCCGTCCTACCTGCCCGAGCTGATCGAGGCGAAGCGGGCCGCCGAGCACGCCGCGCTGCCGGACGACGCGCCGGACACGGCCCGCCTGCAGCGCGACATCGCCGCGCTCACCGTCCTTCTGGAGGGCGAACGCGAACGCAGCGCCCTCCCCGAAGCACCCGCGAACCGCCGCGCCCTTCACGACTTGGTGGTCCGCGTCCGCCTGGGCTGAACCCTGAGGCGCCTCCCCTGCGTGCCATCGGTTGTACGGACCGTTTTGGGACACAACCACCTCGGGCGTTCGCGACGTACCAGGGGTGGTTGTGGAGCCAGGGAAGGGGAGCGATGGACGAGGGCATCGACCAGAAGGACATCGCGGAGGCGGACCTCAGGACCCGGCGCGGCGTGTTCCGCGCCGTCGCGTTCCGGGACCCGGTCGACGGGCACGAGCACATGGCGCTGGTGCGGGGCGAGGTGCGGGGACGCGACGACGTGCTCGTCCGGATGCACTCCGAGTGCATGACGGGCGACATCTTCGGCGCGACGCGCTGCGAGTGCGGGGACCAGCTCGGCGCCGCCCTGGACGCCATCGCCCGCGAGGGCGCCGGTGCCCTGGTCTACCTGCGCGGCCACGAGGGCCGCGGGATCGGGCTGGTGGCGAAGGTCCGGACCCACATCCTGCAGGACGACCAGGGCCTGGACACCGTCGACTCCGCCACGGCCATCGGGCTGCCGGTGGACGTGCGCGACTACGGCCCGGCCGCCCGGATCCTGCGGCACCTCGGCGTCCGGTCGGTGCGGCTGATGTCCAACAACCCGGTCAAGGTCAGCGCGCTGGAGTCCTACGGGGTCGCCGTCGCCGCGCGCGTCCCGCTGCTCGTCCCGGTCAGCGCCGACAACGTCCGCTACCTCACCGCCAAGCGCGACCGGCTCGGTCACGACCTCCCGCAGCTCGACGCCCCCGCCGGGGCGCTCGGCGAGGTGCGGCGATGACGCGGCCGCTGACGCTGCCGCGCCCGGCGCCGGCCGGGCTCCCGGCCCCGCGCCGCCCCCGCCTCGCACTTCCGCTACCCGCAGGACCAGTTCAAGGTCCAGCGGAAGATCCTCACGAAGTACCACGTGACGGACCCGTCGGCGTTCTACAACGGCGA
>NZ_JBFARL010000359.1:0-3976 GCF_040674655.1 Actinomadura sp. NPDC049753
CGAGATCCGCCAGCGCCACCCCGTCTTCGGCGTCGGCTCCTACGTCGAACTGTCCGCCTCCAACCCCTCCGTCCTGGCCTTCACCCGCGAGATCACCGAGGACGAGAGCCCCTGGGGCGAGATGGACACCGTCCTGTGCGTCAGCAACCTGTCCCGGTTCCCCCAGCCGGTCGAGCTGGACCTGCGGCGCTTCGAGGGCTACTCGCCCGTCGAGTGCATGGGCGGCGTCCAGTTCCCCGCCATCGGCGAACTCCCGTACCTGCTCACCCTGCCCGGGCACGGCTTCTTCTGGTTCCAGCTGGTCCCTCCTGAGGACGGCGCTCCCGGGGCGGGCGCGGACGCGGGCCCGGGCACCCGCGCGGGAAGGACCGTCTGACCGTGCTTCCTCCAGAGCCGGACCTCGTCCGGGACCTCGCCGAGTGGCTGCCGCGCCAGCGGTGGTTCGGCGGCAAGGACGGCCCCATCCACGACCTCGCCATCGGCACCGCCACCGAACTCCGGCCCGGCGACCCCTCCCTGCACCACCTCGTCCTCGACGTCCGCCAGGACGGCGCCACCGACCACTACCAGCTCCTCCTCGGCGCCCGCCGCGACCTTCCCGACCGGCTCCGGCACGTCGAGATCGGCGGGCGCTGCGGCGACCGGTCCGCGAAGGCCCGGCTGTACGACGCCGCGCACGACCCGGACCTGACCCGGGTGCTGCTGGAAGCCCTGGCGAGCGGGGCGTCCGCGGGCCCGCTGCGGTTCCACCACGCCGGCGGCGCCCGCATCCGGACGGACCTGGCGAGCCTGCCCATGACCGCCGAGCAGAGCAACACCTCGCTACTGTTCGGCGACGAGTACATCTGCAAGCTGTTCCGCCGCCTGTCCCCCGGCGTCAACCTCGACCTGGAGGTCAACCTCGCGCTCTCCCGGCGGGGCTGTGCGCACGTTCCGGCCGTCCTCGGCTGGATCGAGCTCGAACCGGGGCACGGGGCGCGGGCGGGCGAGGGCGCGGAGCCGGTGACGCTCGCCCTCCTGTCGGACTACCTGCACACCGGCGTGGACGGGTGGAGCCTCGCGATCGCCAGCGTCCGGGACTGGTTCGCGCACACGCCGCCGCCCGGCGGGGACGAGTGGGCGGAGTTGGACGCCAGCGCCGCCGGCGGCGACTTCGCCGCCGAGGCCGAACGGCTCGGCGCGGCGACCGCCGAGGTGCACCGGGCGCTCGCCGACGCGTTCGGCGTGACGGTCGTCCCGGCCGGGGAGGTCCGCGCGACGGCCGCGCGGATGAACGCCGAGCTGACCGGCACCTGCCGCGCGGTGCCCGCGCTCGCGCCGCACGCCAAGGCGCTCACCGAGGCGTTCCTGGACCTCGCCGCGCGGGCCGAGCCGCTGCCCGTCCAGCGCGTGCACGGCGACTACCACCTCGGCCAGGTCCTGCGCACCGAGTCCGGGTGGACGGTGCTGGACTTCGAGGGCGAGCCGGCGCGGACGCAGAGCGAGCGCCGGGCCCTCGCACACCCGCTGCGCGACGTCGCCGGGATGCTCCGCTCGTTCGAGTACGCCGCGCGGTTCCTCATCACCAAGGCGGGCACGGTGCCGAGCGAGTCGGGGCCGCGGCTGGAGACCCGGGCGCACGCCTGGGCGGCGCGCAACCGCGCCGCGTTCTGCCGCGGCTACGCGGCGGCCGGCGGCCCGGATCCGGCCGCGCATTCGGTCCTCATCCGCGCGTTCGAATTCGAGAAGGCCGTCTACGAGGTGCGTTACGAGGCGCAGAACAGGCCGGCCTGGCTTCCCGTTCCGCTGAAATCCCTGGCCCATCTGACCGCCTGATAAAAGACACTGAAGGCTGCCTCCAATTCCGTGCCATGATCACGTAAAATCGGCCCTCCTCGACAATTCCGTGCCGATCAACGGGTATCCGATCCCTCGGCGGGATGATGATCACCTGCCGATACCCGAACGGAAACGGAGACCAGAGGAATGTCCACCGCACGCCACTCGCAGGAGCCCGGAAGCGCAAGCGCAGCGATCGCGGGCCATCCCGGCCGCGACCGGGCGACCGGCCGAAAACGGAGCATGCTCCGCACGGCCGTCACGGCCACGGTGACCGGGCTCGCGCTGACGGTCCCGCTGGGTTCCACGGCCTTCGCCGCGCTCAACCCGACGGTGCTGAGAAGCCTGCACCTCGACGCGGCCACCCTGGAGAAGGTCCAGGCGTACGACAGGTACCGGACGCGGGAGACCCTCCAGCGCAAGCGCGCCAAGAAGGCGCTGCGGTTCGCCCGCGAACAGATCGGCAAGCCCTACCGGTGGGGCGGAACCGGCGCGGGCGGCTACGACTGCTCCGGGCTGATGATGGCCGCGTGGCGGCGGGCGGGCGTCAAGATCCCCCGTGTCACCTACGCCCAGTACCGCAGGGTGGACCGGAAGGTGGGGATCGGGAGTCTCAAGCCCGGTGACCTCATCTTCTTCCACGGCCGCAGCCACGTCGGCATGTACGTGGGGCACGGCCGTTTCCTGCACGCGCCCAATTCGGGGGCCAGGGTCCGCATCGACAGGTTCGGCGCGGCGCGCAAGAGACAGTTCGCGGGCGCGGTACGGCCCGGCGCGCCCGCCTACCGGGAGTGGTCGCCGTCCGTGCGGGAGCTCGTCGAGAAGATCGACCGGATGAGCGCCGAGAAGCGGGCCGACCAGCCCCCTGATAGCGAGCGGACCCCCCAAATTCCGCCATCACACCATACAAATAATAAGAAATCCGACAATCCCCCAATCACCGCCCCCGGACACATCCCGGCGGGAAAGGCCGCGCCACCCGGCGGCCACTCCACGAGGCCGGACGATTCCGCGGCACAGGCTCCGCGAAGCGACAGACCGTCGAACGAGTCAAAGCCTGAGCCCCGGCCGAGAGCCGTGGCGCACCCGAATTCGTTCTGGAACGGCCCCGGCACCGAGCCGTGGGCGAAGTACGTCACTCCCTAGCCCCTTTCCGCCCGCCCCGGCGCCGCACGCGCGGCGCGCGGCGCCGGGGGGCACAGCGCCGGGGGGCGGCGGGGTAGCGTTCCCCCTGTGAACGATCAAGACAGGCCGTCCCTGGCGGACATCCCCCACGACGTCCCGACGTCCGCCCGCGCCTACGGCTGGCTGCTCGGCGGCAAGGACAACTACGAGGTCGACCGGCAGTTCATCCGGGCGCAGCTGGAGCACCACCCCGCCGGGCTCGACATTACCCGGCAGAACCGCCTGTTCCTGTACCGCGCCGTCCGGTACCTGGCCGCCGAGGCGGGGATCCGCCAGTTCATCGACATGGGCTGCGGCCTGCCGACCGACGCGAACGTGCACCAGGTCGCCCGCGACTTCGTGCCGGACGCGCGCGTCGTCTACGTGGACATCGACCCGATCGTCCTCGCACACGGCAGGGCGCTGCTGGCCGGCGACTCCACGACCACGGTCATCCAGGGCGACATGCGCGACCAGGACACCATCCTGGAGGACCCCGAGGTCAAGCGGCTGATCGACTTCGACGAGCCGGTCGCGACCCTGTTCCTGTCGGTCGGCCACCACCTGCCCGACGCCGACGACCCCCGCCGCGTGCTGAACACGATCATGGACCGGGCCGCGCCGGGCAGCCACCTGACCTTCTCCCAGGTCGCCTGCGACGACCCGGTGCGCAGCGCCGAGATGACCGCGCAGGTCACCGGGGCGGGCATCCCGTGGCAGACGCGGACGCCCGCCGAGATCGACGCGCTGCTGTCGGACTTCGACCCCGTCGAGCCGGGCCTGTGCAATCTGGTCGACTGGCGCCCGCTGGACGTGCAGCCGCCGCTCGCCCCCGTCCCGCCCGAACTGGAGCGGTACGAGGGCGCCTCCAAGCTGGACCGCGGCATCTACGAGTACGGCGGGGTGCTGCGCAAGCGCTAGAACGACCCCCTCGAAGGCCGCCGGGCGGAGCTGCTGCGCCGCTATCTCCTGCGCGAGGGGCACTCCGTGGTCG
>NZ_JBFARL010000360.1:0-3967 GCF_040674655.1 Actinomadura sp. NPDC049753
ACACGTGCAGCATGATCTCCTCCTTCGAGACCGCCCGGCCGCGGTTCACCGCCAGGAACTCCAGGACGGCGTACTCCATGGGGGCCAGCCGCACCCCTCGTCCGGCGTCACGCCCGCGTCGCCCCGGCACAGCGCCAGCAGCGCGGCGGCGCCCTCCCGCGCGGGGTCGTCCGGCGGCGCCAGCTCGGCGAGGGCGTCCAGGCCACCGAAGTCGCGGGCGCGCCAGCAGCGGGCGACGGTCCTGGCGAAGCGGCCGGCCCCGCCGTCCGTGACGCCGTCGCGCAGGTCGAACGCGGACGCGTGCGAGGCGTGGTTCTGGGCGGTGGCCCAGACGGCGGGCGTCGTGCCGACCAGGCGCTGCGCGGCGCCGTCCGGGTCGGCGGTGTAGGTGACGAACGTCAGCCGCGCCGCCGCCGAGACCGGCAGCGAGTACGACACGACCGCGATCCAGCGGGCGATCGCCTCTACGTCGTCGGCGACGAGGACGACCCGCCCGTGGCCCCGCTGGAGCACGCCCGCGACGGCGTCCACCAGGCGGGCGAGCAGCGCGTACGGGTCGCCCGGACCGGCGGAGGCGAGCCACCCGGCGAGGGCCTCCGGATCGAGCGCGGATCCCGGCGTCAGCTCCTCCAGCGGGTCGAGGGCGGGCCCGGGTGCGGGCAGCGCCGTCCAGTGCGCGGCCTGCCACAGCTCGGCCGGCCGCAGCCCCTCCAGCTCCTCGGGCTCGGCCACCACCGCGTGCGCGAAGAAGTTGCCGTAGCGGCCCGAGTAGTCGCGGCCGAGGTAGCGGCACCGCAGCAGCAGGGGGCGGCCGTCCACCTCGTCGTACAGCAGCGAGACGGGGAACAGGTCGAGCTCGGCGTCGCCCGGCGACAGCGGCGCGTCCGGCGGCGGGCGGTACGACAGGTACGGCGTGACCGCGGCCCGCGTCCCGTCCGGCAGGCCGGGCGTCTCGGCGACGAACTGGAACCCGGCCCGGCCGGTGGGCCCGCTCCGGGCGGAGGTGTAGTGCAGCTGCCAGGCCACCGCTACGCCCCTCCCGGCCGGACGCCGTCGAGCATCCCGAACCGGTACAGCAGCCACAGCAGCGGATCCTCCGCCCGGTAAGGCCGGACGCCGCCCGCGCCGACGCGCCCCTCCTCCGGGACGCCGCCGAGCGCCGACAGGCCGAACAGCGCGTGGTCGGCGTACTGCTGCCCGAGGTAGGTGTCGAGCCGCCCGGCCTGCCAGTCGTGCAGGAGCGCGCGGACCTGCTCGTTCACCGCGTCCCGGTCGTCGAGGTCGAGGACGCCCTGCCCGGACCGCGACCGGTGCAGCGCCGACTGGCGCAGCAGCCCCGGCCGCAGCACGTCGATCTTGGTGAGCGCGACCGCGACGGGAACGGGCAGCGGCTCGCCCGGACGGGTGCCGTGCCGCAGCCGCAGCGCCTCGGTGACGCGCGCGATGACGTCCAGCGGGTCGCCGTCCGGATCGGCACCGCCCGGATCGTCCCCGGCCGCGCGCGGGCCCGGCACCGTGTCGAGCACGCCCGGCCGCGCGCCCGGCAGCTCCAGCGGGTCGACCAGGAAGATGATCGCGTCGGCGGCCTCCAGGTACCGCAGGTGCAGGTCGGTGGCCTCGCGGCTGCGCAGGTCCTCTCCCGCGGTGTCGAACAGCACCAGCGCCAGCGAGTCGTTGCGGGGCCGGGCGAAGCGCCCCTTGCGGGTCCGGGTCCGGGTGAGCAGGTAGACCAGCGGCTCGCGCGGGCCGGTCGCGGCGCTCGGCGTCGTCGGCAGCAGCCGCCGCTCCTCCAGCAGCGGCCGGGCGAAGTCGCGCTTGTACCGCTCGATCGTCCGGTCGTCGCACGCGACCAGCGACGCGTCCAGCTCCGTCCCGACCCGGTTCATCAGCTCGTGCAGCAGGACGGCGATGTAGGTGCTCTTCCCGGCGTTCTTCGCCCCGACGAGCGCGACGATCCGGCCGGGGGAGTCGCAGTACGCCGACGGCAGCGGGTTGTGGCACTCGGGGCAGGCGCGGTTCCCGGTCGGCACCCCGCACCCGGGGCAGTCGGCCCGGCCCTTGCGCCCGGGCGCGGCGAACACCGGCGGCAGCGACGCCCCCGCCGTCGACCCGGTGTACTCGGCCAGCCGCTCGTCCAGGACGGGGACGCAGCCCTGCCGGCGCCCGGACTGCCCCCGGCACCGGAACAGGATCCGCTGCGGCGCGACGGAGGCGAAGCAGTAGGGGCAGGTGATGCCCTGCCGGGACGGCATGCCGGGGATTCCCACCCGGGCCAGGGGTCTCGTCATCAGGGGACCTGGAGTCGGCGGACGGGGGGATCGCTCAGCTCGACGGCGTCGTCGTCGGCGAAGCAGCGCAGCCAGTACGGGCCGGACGCGGACGGCGCGCCAAGGGACAGCTCGCCCGGCACGGGCACCCGGTCCCACGCGCCGAGGGTCTCGCCGTCGGCGGCGCGCTGAGGCATCACCCGCCCGGCGCGCAGCACCAGCGACAGCCGCGCCACCCGCAGCGGACGGGACGAGTGGAGCCGGACCGTCAGCGTCCGCCGCCACGGCGGACCCGACCGCACCACGTCGTAGTGGACGATCGTGCGCGCCGCGACCTCCGCGGTCGCCGGCGGGCCGGTCATCCGCGCGCCGCCCACCGTCCCGGCCGCGGCGACGGACAGCTCGACGGGCGCGTCCTCGGGGACGGGCAGCCGGATCCCGCCCTGGGTGTCGTAGGCGGCCCGGGTGACGCTCTGCGCGGCCTGGACGGGGACGTGCGCGGAGTCGCCGGACCGCGCGGCCTCCGCCCCGGCGGGCCGCCCGATCCGGTAGGCGACGTCGACCTCCGCGACGTCGGGCGGCCAGTCGAACCCGACGTGCACGTAGGCGCCGCGCCGCTCGGCGACCAGCCGGCGCGGCGGCGGCAGGTTCACATGCCGGTGGTAGGCGCCGATCGCGGCCGTGCCCTCCGCGACCGTCACCGCGAGCAGCCACCCCCCGGCGCCCGGCCGCACCGCGAGCCCGCCGTCCGTCTGCGCGCACGCGAGCCGCCGCGTCTCCCGCCGCACCTCCTCCAGCGGGACGAGCGCGCTGCGCGGCCACGGCGGAGGACCCGGGCAGAGCACCAGCTCCACCGTCCCGTGCGCGGGCGGCGCGAACCGGGCCCGCACCAGCCCGGGGTCGGCCGCGTCGGTCTCGGCGGCCAGCTCGTACACCGGCTCGGGCGGCGCGCTCGGCGTGGCCGACGCCCGCACCCCGTCGGTCACGACCTCGCGCCCGGACGCGTCGAGGTAGACGGCGGCGATCCGGTAGTGGTGCGTCCGCCCGTTCGGGACGCGCTCCCGGAACCCGTCCCGGCCCGCGGCGACGTCCTGGCCGTCCCGCACGACGACGACCCGCACCGCCTCCGCGGGGCACCGCCAGCGACCCGTGACCTGCCCGTCCCCGGCGGTCAGCTCGACCTCGCCCGGCTCGGGCCGCACGACCACCGGCCCGGCCACCGCCGGCGCCGCGGCGGCCTCGCCCCGCACCGCGACCACCCCGTAGTACAGCGGCACGTTGACCGGGGGGCGTGCGTCCAGCGCCCCGCCGACGGCCGTGCCGTCGCGGACGTCGCGGGGCGCCCTGCCGGTCCGCCGCACGACGTGGTGGACGACCTCGCCGCCGGTGGACGGCGAATCCTCCCAGGACAGCCGCACCGCCGCGCCGTCCACGTCCGCGTGGACCGCGGGGACCGGGCGCGGCGGCAGGCGCCGCTGGTGGGCGGCGGCGCCCGGCAGGTCCCGGACGAGGCGCAGCGCGTCGGCGAGCAGGCGGTGGGCGCGGTCCGGGTCGGGCTCGGCGGACGCGGCCTCGCGCAGGCGCAGCGCGGTGCCGAGGCGGTGCCAGCGGCTTCTGGGGTTGCTGGAGCGCTGACGCCGGGGCGCCGCACGCGCCCCGCCCGACCTTCCGGACGCTCCGGACCCGCACGGGTTTGGAGC
>NZ_JBFARL010000361.1:0-3945 GCF_040674655.1 Actinomadura sp. NPDC049753
AGACGACGCTGGTCGACGCCATGCTCTGGCAGTCCGGGGCCTTCCGCGAGAACCAGGACGTCGACGACCGCGTGCTCGACTCCAACGACCTGGAGCTTCGAGCCTGCGCAGGGCGTAGGAGAGCGCGGGCTGGCTGACGTAGAGGGCCTCGGCGGCCCGGCCGAGGTTGCCCGCGTCCGCGATCGCGGCGAGGTAGCGCAGCTGGCGCAGCTCCATCCGGGCATCATAAACGCTCTTTATCGGACGGGGGAACCTCTGTCTTGGACGGCGGTGCCGGTGAGCTGCGATAACTATGGGCATGACGAACATTTCTGAGAATGGACGGGTCTGGCTGATCACCGGGGCGAACTCGGGCTTCGGAAGGGCGATCGCCGAGGCGGCGCTGGCGGCCGGGGACACGGTGGTCGCGGCGGCGCGGCGTCCCGAGACGCTGGACGACCTCGTGGCGCGCCACCCGGGGCGGGTCGCCGCGGTCGAGCTGGACGTCACCGACCTGTCGAGGGTCGCGGACGTGGTCGCGGACGCGGTGCTGTGGCACGGGCGGATCGACGTGCTGGTCAACAACGCCGGGCGCGGTGTCGTCGGCGCCGTGGAGGAGACCACCGACCGCGAGCTGCGCGAGCTGATGGACCTGCACTTCTTCGGCCCGGCGGCGCTGGTCCGGGCGGTGCTGCCGCACATGCGCCGGCAGGGGAGCGGCGCCGTCGTGCAGATGTCGAGCATGGGCGGCCGGTTCTCCTTCCCCGGCGTGGGCGCCTACTCGGCGACCAAGTTCGCTCTGGAGGGCCTGTCGGAGGCGCTGGCGCAGGAGGTCGCGCCGTTCGGGATCAAGGTCCTGGTGGTCGAGCCGGGGGCGTTCCGGACGTCGTTCGCCGGCGGCGGCCTGCACCAGACGGCCGCGATGCCGGAGTACGCCGGCAGCGTCGGCCCGGTCCGGGCGAACCTGCCGGGCAGCGACGGCAAGCAGCCGGGCGATCCGGCCAAGGCCGCCGCGGCGATCCTGAAGGCGCTGGAGGCCGATGACACGCCGCTCAGGCTGCCGCTGGGCAACGACGCCGCGGACGCCGTGGACGCCGCCCTCGCCGGAGCGCGGAAGGAGTTCGCGGCCTGGGAGCCGATCTCCCGGGGCACCGATTTCGAGGAATGAGCCGATAAATGGGTTGCCGGGGCGGAACCGCCCCGGCACCATGGACGTCGAAGGGGAGAACACCGGGAAGACGGGATCGGAAAGGGGAGCCGCGATGCGACGTCATCGAATGCGCAGCAGCCATTCCGGTCTCGGGAGCCGCCGACGGACGTGACCCGCACGTCCTGACGCCGACCGCCCGAAGACCACGGGCGGTCTTTTTCGTTTCCGGAGGGTTGGCCGAGCGGAAAGGCAGCGGCTTGCTAAGCCGTCGTCAGGGTCACCCCTGCGCGAGTTCGAATCTCGCACCCTCCGCGCTGAGCAGGGACGCTGGTGCGTCCGGCGGTCTCATAAGCCGCAGCAGGCAGGTTCGATTCCTGCGCTCAGCACGCAAGAACACGTCTCCGTGGCGCAGTGGAGAGCGCGCCGGGTTGCGGACCCGGAGGCCGCAGGTTCGATTCCTGCCGGAGATACGGCTTTCGTGGTGTAGTGGTCTGCACACCAGGTTGTGGTCCTGGTGGTGTCGGTTCGATCCCGACCGAGAGCCCTATGCATTTTGTCCGACCGTGACCGGCAGATATTGCTCAGGTGCTGGTATCCGGTTGCGTTGCGTTTGATCGAACCTGGAAAAACCTTCCGCATGTACTGTTCCTCCCCGCGGGCGTTGCGGTCCCGCGTCGTCGGCCTGAGCGTGCTCGCCGTGCTGGCGCTGACCGTCCACGGCGGTCCCGCGCGGGCGGCCGCGGGCCCCGCGCCCTACCTCGACCCGCGGCTCTCGGTGGAGGACCGCGTCGACGACCTGCTCGACCGGATGAGCCTGGCCGACAAGCTCGGCCAGATGACGCAGCCGGAGCGGCGGTACGTGACGCCGGAGGAGGTCACCCGGTACCGGATCGGGTCGGTGCTGTCCAGCGGAGGGTCGTCGCCCAGCCCGAACACGCCGCAGAGCTGGGCGGACATGTACGACGGTCTCCAGCGGGCCGCGCTCGCCGCGCCGCTGCGCGTCCCGATGGTGTACGGGGTCGACGCGGTGCACGGCCACAACAACGTGGCCGGTGCGACGATCTTCCCGCACGACATCGGGCTCGGCGCGGCCCGCGACCCGTCCCTCGTCCGCCGGATCGGCGCGGCGACCGCGGAGGAGATGACGGGTACGGGCGTGGACTGGGACTTCGCGCCCTGCGTGTGCGTGGTCCGCGACGACCGCTGGGGCCGGACGTACGAATCGTTCGGCGAGGTGCCCGAGCTGCCCGCGATGATGACGACGCTCGTCGAGGGGCTGCAGGGGGACGGGCTGGGCGGTCCCGCGTCCGTCCTGGCCACGGCGAAGCATTACGTGGGGGACGGCGGCACCGAGGGCGGCGACGACCGCGGCGACACCAGGATCTCGGAGAAGGAGCTGCGCGCGGTCCACCTGCCGCCGTTCCGCGAGGCCGTGAGGCGCGGCGTCGGCGCGGTGATGGTCTCCTACAGCTCGTGGAACGGGCTGAAGATGCACCGGAACGAGTACTTGATCAGCGATGTCCTCAAGCGTGAGCTGGGCTTCACGGGCTTCGTCGTCTCCGACTACAACGGCATCGACGAGATCGACGGGAAGCGGGGGTTCACCGAGGAGGAGGTCGCCGCCGCGGTCAACGCCGGGATCGACATGGTCATGGTGCCGGCCGAGTGGCGCCGGTTCATCGACTACCTGCGGGACGCGGTGAAGGACGGCGCCGTCCCGATGTCCCGTGTCGACGACGCGAACCGCCGCATCCTGACCAGGAAGTTCGAGCTGGGCCTGTTCGAGCGGCCGCTGGCCGACCGCTCGTACCTGAGGACGGTGGGGAGCGCCGGGCACCGCGCGCTCGCCCGGCGCGCGGTCGCCGCGTCGCAGGTGTTGCTGAAGAACGCCGGCGGGGTCCTGCCGCTGGACGGCGACGACAAGGTCCTCGTCGCGGGCCGCAGCGCCGACGACATCGGCATGCAGTCGGGCGGCTGGACGATCACCTGGCAGGGCGCGCCGGGCCCGGTCACGAAGGGCACGACGATCCTGCAGGGCATCCGGCGGGCGGCGGACCCGTCCGCGACCGTCACCTACAGCAGGGACGGGACCGGCATCGACAGGTCCTACGACGCGGCGATCGCGGTCGTCGGCGAGAAGCCGTACGCCGAGTACCACGGCGACCTCACCGGCGGCATGGGCCTCGACGACGCCGACCTGAAGACGATCGACCGGCTGCGGGCGTCCGGCGTCCCGGTGGTCGTGGTGCTGGTGTCGGGACGTCCGCTGGACATCGCCTCTGAGCTGCCCAAGTGGAGCGCGCTCGTCGAGGCGTGGCTGCCGGGCAGCGAGGGGGCGGGCGTCGCCGACGTCCTGTACGGGGCCGCCGCACCCACCGGCAGGCTCCCGGTGACGTGGATGCGGGCGGCCTCCCAGCAGCCCATCAACAAGGGCGACGGCAAGAAGCCCCTGTTCCCCTTCGGCTACGGCCTCACATACGACTGAGCGCCTCCTTGAGGACGTCGTCCAGCGGGGACGCGGCGATGCCGAACGTCTCCTCGATCGCTGAGGAGTCGACGGTGAACGGCCGGTGCGACATGTGCTCCGTCTCCCACATCTCCTCCCAGAACGGATCCGTGAGGCTCAGCAGCGTCAGTTCGCGGTCCGTCATGGTGTCCAGGCGGGGGCCGGGGACGCCGGCGAGCGCGGCGAGGCGGTCGGCGACCCCGCGCACCGAGGCGGTGATCGTCGGGGCGTGCCACGGCCGGCCCCATCCGCGCTCGTCGCCGTCGCCCCCCCCGGCGCACGGACCCCCGGGGGTGGCGCCCCACCCCGC
>NZ_JBFARL010000362.1:0-3882 GCF_040674655.1 Actinomadura sp. NPDC049753
CCAGACGGGCCCGCCGCGTGCTGGGACGATGACCCACCGTCCCGGCACGCGGCGGGCCCGCGGCGTGCCGGGCGCCTTGGACGCCTTCGGGCGCGGCGGCCGCGTTCGCCGGAAACGGTGGGTCGAGAGACTGCCAAGTGACGGCCGCGCCGCATAGGGTCTTGGTGTGGACAGGCGCATCTTCGGGCTTGAGAACGAGTACGGCGTCACCTGCACCTTCCGCGGGCAGCGGCGGTTGTCACCGGACGAGGTGGCGCGCTATCTGTTCCGCAGGGTCGTGTCGTGGGGCCGCAGCAGCAACGTGTTCCTTCGCAACGGGGCCCGGCTCTACCTGGACGTGGGGAGCCATCCGGAGTACGCGACGCCGGAGTGCGACAGCGTCGTCGACCTGGTGACGC
This sequence comes from Actinomadura sp. NPDC049753, assembly GCF_040674655.1. Lineage (NCBI taxonomy): Bacteria > Bacillati > Actinomycetota > Actinomycetes > Streptosporangiales > Thermomonosporaceae > Actinomadura > Actinomadura sp. NPDC049753. Next base: position 399 of record NZ_JBFARL010000362.1, read on the forward strand.
ATGACAAGGCGGGCGAGCGGATCCTGGAGGGTCTTCTGGTCGACGCCGAGCGGCGCCTCCGCGAGGAGGGCATCGCCGGCGACATCTACCTGTTCAAGAACAACACCGACTCGGCCGGCAACTCCTACGGCTGCCACGAGAACTACCTGGTGGGGCGGCACGGCGAGTTCGGCCGGCTCGCGGACGTGCTGATCCCGTACCTGGTGACGCGGCAGATCATCTGCGGCGCCGGAAAGGTCCTGCAGACCCCCCGCGGCGCGGTGTACTGCGTGTCGCAGCGGGCGGAGCACATCTGGGAGGGCGTGTCCTCGGCGACGACGCGATCCCGTCCGATCATCAACACCCGCGACGAGCCGCACGCGGACGCCGAGCGGTTCCGGCGCCTGCACGTGATCGTCGGCGACTCCAACATGAGCGAGACGACGATGCTGCTCAAGGTCGGGGCCACCGACCTGGTGCTGCGGATGATCGAGGCCGGGGTGGTGATGCGCGACCTCACCCTGGAGAACCCGATCCGGGCGATCCGCGAGGTCAGCCACGACATGACGGGCCGCCGGAAGGTGCGGCTGGCCAACGGCCGCGAGGCCAGCTCGCTGGAGATCCAGAAGGAGTACTACGGCAAGGCGCGCGACTTCGTGGACGCGCGGGGCGGCGACGCGACGGCCAAGCGCGTGCTCGAGCTGTGGGAGCGGACCCTGCGCGCGGTCGAGACCGGCGACCTGGACCTGGTCTCGCGCGAGATCGACTGGGTGATCAAGTACAAGCTGATCGAGCGGTACCGGCGCAAGTACGACCTGCCGCTGTCGTCGCCGCGCGTGGCCCAGCTCGACCTCACCTACCACGACGTCCACCGCGACCGCGGGCTGTACTACCTGCTGGAGAAGCGGGGCTCGGTCGACCGGGTGTCGCGCGACCTCGACATCTTCGAGGCGAAGTCGGTGCCGCCGCAGACGACGCGGGCGCGGCTGCGGGGCGAGTTCATCCGCAAGGCGCAGGAGAAGCGGCGCGACTTCACGGTGGACTGGGTCCATCTGAAGCTGAACGACCAGGCGCAGCGGACGGTGCTGTGCAAGGACCCGTTCCGCTCCGTGGACGAGCGCGTCGACAAGCTCATCGCCGGCATGTAGGCACGGGGGCGCGGCGGTCCGGGGCGCGCGTCCCGGGCCGCCCGGGGCGACACGCGCACGGCAGGTTACCAGCAGGTCACCAGGGCGGTAGGGTGAGCGCGCAGTAGCGCTCACCACCCCCCGAAGGACCCCGTATGCGCCGTCGTGTTCGGCTCCTCCCCGCGGCCGTCGTGCTCGCCCTGCCGCTCGCGCTGTCCGCCGCCTGCTCGGGCGGCGGCGTGGACGTCGAGGTTAGCGGGGACTTCGGGAAGCTGCCGCAGGTGAAGTTCCCCAAGGAGGCCCCCGGTGACTCCTTCGCGGTGAAGACCGTCAAGAAGGGCAAGGGCACGGCGGCGCGGAAGGGCGACCTCGTCGTGGCCGACTACGTCGGCTACCGGTGGAACAAGGGCGGGCGCAAGCTGCTGGCCAGCAGCTACTCCAAGGGCGAGCCGGGCGCGTTCCCGACCGGCCGGCTGGTGCCGGGCCTGACGAAGGCGTTCGACGGGGTGCGGCCGGGATCGCGGGTGGTGACCCGCATCCCGCCGAAGGACGGCTTCGGCGACGAGGGCGACCCCAAGCACCAGGTGGGCGGCGACGACACGCTGGTGTACGTCCTGGACGTCCGGGCGGTGTACCCGCGGACGGCGGGCCCGCACGGCGCGCGGCAGGCGCCGCTGAACGAGCCGGGGCTGCCGAAGGTGGCGGACGCGGCGGCGGGGCAGGCGCCGGCGGTGACGATGCCGCGCTCGGCCCCGCCGAAGGGCCTCCAGGTCCGGACCCTGGTCAAGGGGGACGGCCCGGCCGTGCGCAAGGGCCAGCTGGTGGCGCTGCAGTACGGCGGCTACTTCTGGCGCGACGGGAAGGTGTTCAACTCCTCCTGGTCGGAGGGCCATCCGTTCGGGGCGATGATCGGGACCGGCCAGGTGATGAAGGGCTGGGACCAGGGCCTGGTGGGCCAGCGGGTGGGCAGCCGGGTGCTGCTGGTGGTGCCGCCGGCCCTCGGGTACGGGGCGAAGGGGCTGGCGCAGTTCGGCATCAGGGGCGACGACACGCTGGTGTTCGTCGTGGACCTGCTGGGCGCGCACTGAGCCGAGGCCTCTAAGTCGAGTGCCCGTCGTTCTTAGAATGGCGGCATGGAGGACATCGACGCGATCGCGCTGCTGCAGGATCCGGTGCGGCGGAGGCTGTACGAGTTCGTCGCGGCGCAGGGCCGGGAGGTGGGGCGCGGCGAGGCCGCCGAGGCGGCGGGCGTCGCGCGGACCCTGGCGGCGTTCCACCTGGACAAGCTGGTCGACGCCGGGCTCCTGGAGGCCGGCAGCAGGCGGCTGACGGGGCGGTCGGGGCCCGGGGCGGGGCGCCCGGCGAAGGTGTACCGGCGCTCGGCGGCGGAGCGGGACGTGTCGCTGCCCGCCCGCGACTACCGGACGGCGGCGGGGCTGCTGGCCGAGGCGGCGGAGACGGCCGGCCTCGACATGGAGCTGCAGGACGCGGCCCGTCGCAAGGGCAGGGCGCTGCGGGGCCGGGGCGCTTCCTTCGGCGGCCTGGACGACCTGGCGGCCGTGCTGGCCGACCGCGGCTACGAGCCGGTCATGGACGACGACGGCGCCGTCCTGCGTATGCGCAACTGCCCTTTCCACGCGGTCGCCGAGCAGTTCCCGCCGCTCGTCTGCGGGATGAACCTGGCGCTGCTCGAAGGGCTGGTGGAGGGCTCGCTGGTCCGGGTCCGGATGGATCCGCGGCCCGGCTGGTGCTGCGTCGCGGCCGCCCCTTCTAAAAACAACGAGCATTGACATAGAAGCGGCGGGCGTGGTGGGGTGAGCCCATGAGCACACGGACCCGGTACCACCTCGCGCAGTTCAACATCGCCACGCTCCGCTTCCCCCTCGGCGACCCGCGCATGGCGGACTTCGTCGCCCTGGTGGAGCCGGTCAACGCGCTCGCCGACGGGACGCCGGGGTTCGTCTGGCGGCTGGTGGAGGAGGGCGAGGCCGACGCCACCGGGATGCGCCCCGCCGGCGAGGACGTCATCGTCAACTTCTCGGTGTGGGAGTCGGCGGAGGCGCTGTGGGACTTCGTCTACCGCAGCGGCCACCTGGAGACGATGCGGCGCCGCCGCGAGTGGTTCCAGCGGCACGTGGACGCGCATCTCGTGCTGTGGTGGGTGCCGGCGGGCCACATCCCGAGCGTCGGCGAGGCCCTGGAGCGCCTCGCGCTGCTCCGCGCCGGCGGCCCCTCGCCGCGGGCGTTCACGTTCACCTCGTCCTACACCGCCGAGGAGGCCGCGGGCACCGCACCCGCGGGCGCCGGCGCCGAGCCGGCCGGCGGGAAACGCGAGTTTTGGAACGTCACGGCGTGGGTTTCTCAGCCGCCAAAACTTC
>NZ_JBFARL010000363.1:0-3820 GCF_040674655.1 Actinomadura sp. NPDC049753
CGGTGGTCCGCATCGCCCGCGACCCGCGCTACTTCACCTACCTCCGCGACTGCCCCTGCCGCGTGCGGACCATCGTCGGCGACGGCCGCCTGGAGAGCGTCCGAGTGCGCCCGAGCACGGAACGGCGCCGTGGGCGCATGCCCCGCCCCCGGAGACCGGTTCCACGAGGACCGCCCCTGCCGAGTGGGGGCGGGTCTGATCCTTCGCCGGCCCGCCCGGCGCCCTCGTGGGGGAGGACCAGGAGACGGGCGCGCCGCGTGGGCCGGCCGGCGGGAACGGATCGGGTCCGCGTGGACGGGAGCGCGGGGCACGGCCCCGGCATCCGGCACCGCGGGGCCCGGCCCCGCGACGGTGCCCGGCCGTGGACGCGCCGGAGGCACGGGCGCCCCCGGGCTGATCCCGTGTCGCGGTGATCGTGTCATGGGGGCCACCTCCTGCCGCCGCCGGCGTCCACGGTCGCTGACGTCTCCGAAGCTAGAGCCGCCGGCCGTCCGCGGCGTCGGCGTTAACCCGCCCTTAATGAGCGGATCAGCCGTCACTAAGCCGCCGTCCGCGGAAATGGGGATCCGCGCAGGTGGGAAGGCTGCCGGGACCTCGCGCCCGGAGGCGTGAACCCGGGGCGCCTTCCGCGCGTAACGGGGGGAAAAGCGCCTCGGGACAAGGCTCATCGGCCTTTTTCGGCACCGATTGACATCCACGTTGCTTCGGGGGCGTATGCTCCCGGAGTGTTCGAGCGGATTCGCGAGAATCCGTTCGGGGATCGTGGTGGGAGCGAGCGGGCTCCGACGCCGCGGTCCCGTCATGTCTCAGCGGGACGGCCGCCGGGCGTCAGGCCGGGCGGCGCGGAACGTGTCGGCGTTCGCCGTGCTCTCCGTCTCCTCCACAGGAGAGGGCATGGCGCGACGCGATTACGGGCATGCGTCCCGGAGCCAAACGCATGCTTCACCGTGGGCTGAGACGCCCGCGCGCCCGTCCACGGGACCCGAGCCCGAGCGGGGGCCCTGGTCCGAAGACCCCCAGTGGCCCGAAGGGTCCTGGTGGTCGGAGCAGCCGGACTGGTCCGAGCGGGGGCGCGGATCGCCGCGGCGCGAGCCGTCGCGGCGCGAGATCAGGCGGCGCGAGGCCAGGGCCCGCGCGCGCGGTTCCGGCAAGGGCGCCGAGCGGCCGCGCCCCCGGGCGCAGTGGCCGGAGCCGCCCGAACGGCGCGACGACGCGGCGACCGAGCGTTTCGACGCGCGCGGCAGCTACGACCCCGCGGGCTACGCGGCCCGCACGCGGCGGGACGTTCGATCGGAGCGCCCCGACGCCCGCGGCGAGCGGCCGGGCTCCCGGACCGAGGCACGGGACGCCCGGAACACGCGGCGGGACGCCCGCACCGAGCAGTTCGACGCCCGCACCGAGCGGTTCGACGCTCGGGCCACGCGGCGGGACACTCCGACCGGGCGTTCCGACGCCCGCACCCGGCAGGACGCTCGGACGGATCGTCTCGACACCCGCGTTGAGCGTGACGCTCGGACCGAGCGTGTCGGCGGCCGCGGTGAGCCGCGCGGCGGGCGCGCCGAAAGGTTCGACGCGAGGGCCGAGGGGCTCGGCGGGCGCGCGGGACGGCCCGGGAGGGACCGGTCCCGCGAGTTCTCGGCGCGGGGCGGGCGCTCCCGCCGTGCGGAGCCGGCCCGCGCCGGGCGGGGCGGCGCCCGGCGGCGCCCCCCTCGGCAGGAGCGGGTGCGCCAGGCGCCGCCGCGTCCCGGGCCGAAGGCGACGCCGCGCCGCGGCAGGCGGCCCGCCGACCGGCTGAGCATCGGCGCGATCGTCCTGTCCACCGCGGTCGGGCTGTCCCTGCTGGGCATCGCCGAGCGGGCCCTGCTCGACGGCGGCCCCGTCGGCGGGTCCTCCGGCCCGGTCGGCTCGCAGCGCGCGATCAAGCCGCCCAGGCCCGGGACCGGCACGCCCGCGCGGCCCCCGCAGCCCCAGCAGCGGCCGGCGGCCGGCGGCGGCACGGCCACCGCTCCGGCGGGGCCCGACCTCGGGGTCCTCGCCACGCAGGTCCGCCGGCTGACGCTGGCGCAGCGGGGCGCTGCGGCGCGGCAGGCCTACGGGGCGGCGCTGACGCGGCAGCCGTTCGTGGGCGCCACCCGCCAGAGCGCCGACCGCACCTGGGTCTTCGGCACCAGTGCGATCCCGGTTCCCGAGGCCAGCGCGGCCGGCCCCGAGCTCGCCTTCTACGCCGCCCACTGGACCGGCCGGCAGTGGCAGGTCGGGCTGTCCGGCGCGACGGCGTTCGCCTCGCTCCTCGGAGCCGCCCCCGCGGACCTCATGTCGCCGTCGGAGTCGCGGGTCCTGCGCAGGTACGGCGCGCTGAGCGCCGCGCAGGCCGCCACGCTCGTCAACGGCACGCGGGCGGGCGACCGGCTGATGCTGCCGTGGAAGACCGGCCAGGCGTGGTCGATGACGACCTCCGACGACGCCGCGTCCGCGCGCCCGCTGGCGTCGCTGGCGTTCTCCGGCGGCGACGGCCGCGTCCTCGCCGCCGGCGGCGGACGCCTCTACCGGTTCTGCTCCAGCCAGGCCGGCGCGGTGGTCATGGTGATCCACCCGAGCGGCCTCGCGTCCACCTACTACGGGATGCGGAGCGTGACCGAGCTGCGCGACGGCAGCGTCGTCGAGCAGGGCGACGCGCTCGGCCGCACCGGCGCCGCGCGGCCCTGCGGAGGGGCGGCCGCGCCCCGCGCCGAGGTCGCGTTCGGGCTGCGCCGCGGCGGCGGTGCGGTCCCGCTCGACGGCGCCGAGATCGGCGGCTGGACGTTCCGCGAGCGCGCCAAGCCGCTCCTCGGCTTCGCCGAACGCGGCGTCCTCCAGGTGCTCCCCGGGGGCCTGCTGGCCAACCTCGGCCCGGTCCCCGCCGCGGACGACTCTCCGTCGTCAACGCCGTCCCCCGGCAAGAAGCCGAAGAAGGACGGCGCCGGACCGGCCGGCGCCCCGGCGCCGGCCGCCACCTAGAACAGGAGTCCGAGCGGTGCGAATTCGCAACAGTGATGATCCCGCGGTGCCCACCTGGGCGCTGCGCGTGGTGCTCGCCGGCGCGGTGCTGGTGCTGGTCGGCGCGGCGACCCCGCAGGGCGCCGTCGCGGTCGCGAACGTGCAGTACTTCCTCAGCTTCTACGCCGGCGTCTTCGCGCTGGTCGCGCTGACCACCGCGGTGATGAGCGGGCTGCTGGCCACCGAGCGCCTCATCCTGAAGATCCGGCACCGGGTGCTCGCCCAGGCGGTGCACCGCGCCTCCGCCGTCGTCGCGACGGCGATGCTGGTCGCGCACGTCACGGTGAAGGTGATGAGCGGCCTCGCGCTGCCCGTGCAGATCGTGGTGCCGGACGGCGGCGCGATCGGCCTCGGCACCGTCGCCTCCGACCTGATGCTCCTCATCGTGGTCACCGGGCTGCTGCGGGCGCGGTTCGCGTTCCGCGGCAAGGCCTGGGTGTGGCGGTCGATGCACGCCGTCGCCTACGTGTCATGGCCGCTCGCGATCGTGCACGGCCTGATCACCGGGCGGGCCGCGGCGCCGTGGGTCGTGCTGAGCTACGTGATGAGCGTGGTGTTCGTCGTCCTCGCCCTGGTCACCCGCATGGTCGTGGTGATCAGGCCGAGGGACGTCCACCGGGCCGGCGAGGACGTCGAGGCGTTCTCGCTGCCGGACGGCGCGGGCCGCCGCCGCGACCGGCGCGCCATGGCGGCGCGCGAGCACGAGGAGGGGCGCGCCGCCGGTTCAAGGCGATGGTCCGCGCCCTGCACGAGGCGGGCATCGAGGTCATCCTGGACGTCGTCT
>NZ_JBFARL010000364.1:0-3753 GCF_040674655.1 Actinomadura sp. NPDC049753
CCCGCCTGACGAGGGGGCCGGAGCTGGCCGCGGCCGTCGCCGCCCAGCTCGCCCTGCTGGCGCTGCTCCGTCCCGGCCACGCGGGCCTGGCCGTGGGCGTCGGGTACGCGCTGGCGTCGTGGGCGCTGCTGAGCGCCGCGTTCCGGCGGCGGCGGGCGCTGGGGCCGGCCGATCACGTGACGCTGGCGCGGGTGGTCCTCACCGGGGGTGTCGCGGCGCTGGTCGCGGGGCATCTCACCGGTGACGCCGGCGTCTGGCCGCTGGTCGCGGCCGCTTCCGCGGCCCTCGTGCTGGACGGCGTCGACGGTCGGGTCGCACGGCGCACCGGGACGGTGTCCAGGCTCGGGGCGCGGTTCGACATGGAGACCGACGCGGTCCTGGTGCTGGTGCTGAGCGTCGAGGTCGCGCGGACGGCCGGCCTGTGGGTGCTGGCGATCGGGGCGATGCGGTACGCGTTCGGCGCGGCGGCCTGGACGGCGCCGTGGCTGCGCGCGGACCTGCGGCCGAGCGTCGCGCGCAAGGCCGTCGCCGTGGTGCAGGGGGTGGCGCTGGTCGTCGCGGCGTCGGGCGTCGTGCCGCACCCGGGCGCGCTCGCGGCGGCGGCGCTGGCGCTGCTGGTGTGGTCCTTCGGACGGGACGTGGCGTGGCTGGCGAAGCGGCGGCACGCGGCCGATCGTGCGACCGCCGCCGCCGCCGGAGAGGCTCAAGGTGGTCAGGAGAACCGGACGACCCGGGGGAGGGGCACGGATGGAGCGCGACGCGCGCGCCTTCTGGATCCGGTCGCCAGGTGAGGGCGAGATCCGCGATGTCGTCCTCCCCGAGCCGGGGCCGGGGGAGGTGCTCGTCCGGACGCTGTTCTCGGGCGTGAGCCGCGGCACCGAGGCGATCGTGTTCCGCGGCGGCGTCCCGCCGAACCAGCACGCCGTCATGCGGGCGCCGTTCCAGGACGGGGCGTTCCCCGGGCCGGTCAAGTACGGGTACCTCAATGTCGGCGTGGTCGAGCACGGCCCCGCCGAGCTGGCCGGCCGCACGGTGTTCTGCCTCTATCCGCACCAGACCCGGTACGTCGTCCCGGCGAGCGCGGTCAGCGCCGTCCCGGACGAGGTGCCGCCGGAGCGGGCGATCCTCGCCGGGACGGTGGAGACGGCCGTGAACGCGCTGTGGGACGCGGCGCCGCTCGTCGGCGACCGCATCGCCGTGGTCGGCGCCGGGATGGTCGGCTGCTCGGTCGCCGGCGTCCTCGCGGGCTTCCCGGGATGCCGGGTCCAGCTGGTCGACACCGACCCGTCCCGCGCGGACGTCGCGCGGGCGCTCGGCGTCGGGTTCGCCCATCCCGACCGGGCCGAGGGCGGCTGCGACCTGGTCGTCCACGCCAGCGCGTCCGAGGCCGGGCTCGCCCGGTCGCTGGAGCTGCTCGCACCGGAGGGGGAGGTGATCGAGCTGAGCTGGTACGGCGACCGGCGGGTCAGCGTCCCGCTGGGGGAGTTCTTCCACTCGCGGCGGCTGGCGATCCGGGGCAGCCAGGTCGGCGCCGTGCCGCCGGCCCGCCGGTCGCGCCGCGGCTTCGCCGACCGGATCGCGCTCGCGCTGCGGCTGCTCGCCGACCCCGCGTTCGGCGAGCTGATCACCGGGGAGAGCCCGTTCGCCGAGCTGCCGCGGCTGATGCCGCGCCTCGCGGGCGGCGAGCAGCCCGCCCTGTGCCACCGGATCGCCTACCGAGGCTGATCGCCTCACGAGATCGCTACCGAGGAGGACGTTCGTTGTTCGCCATCACCGTCCGCGACCACGTCATGATCGCGCACAGCTTCCGCGGCGAGGTCTTCGGGCCCGCGCAGCACCTGCACGGCGCGACGTTCGTGGTGGACGCGACCTTCCGCCGGGCCGAGCTCGACCCGGACGGCATCGTCGTCGACATCGGGCTCGCCACCAGCGAGCTCGGCGAGGTCCTGGGCGCGCTGAACTACCGCAACCTGGACGAGGAGCCGGACTTCGCCGGGGTCAACACCTCGACGGAGTTCCTCGCCAAGGTCATCGCCGACCGGCTCGCCGACCGGGTGCGCGCCGGCGCGCTCGGCGCGAACGCCGCCGGCCTGGCCGGCATCACGGTGACGCTGCACGAGTCGCACGTCGCCTGGGCCAGCTACGAGCGTGAGCTGTGACGTCCCGCGAGGTGTGCGTGGTCGTCCCGGCCGGCGTCGACGCCGCCGCCGCCCCGAGCGGCGGCAACCGGTACGACCGGCGGCTGTGCGAGGAGCTCGCGGCGTCCGGGCGCCCCGTCCGGGAGGTGGCGGTGCCCGGCGCGTGGCCGCGGCCGGACCGGGCGGCCCGCGCCGGTCTCGGACGCGCGCTGGCCGCGCTGCCCGGGGGATCCGTCGTGCTGATGGACGGGCTGGTGGCGTGCGGCGTCCCGGAGATCGTCGTCCCGGAGGCGGCGCGGCTGCGGCTCGCCGTCCTCGTCCACCTCCCGCTCGCGGACGAACCCGGGCAGGGCGATCTCAACGCGGGCGAGCGCGAGGTGCTGGAGGCGGCCGGGGCCGTAGTCGCGACGAGCCCGTGGGCCCGGGACCACCTGATCGCCCACCACGGCCTGGAGCCGTCCCGCGTCCACGCCGTCGCCCCGGGCACCGACCCGGCGCCGCTCGCGTCCGGCACCGACGGCGCGGCGCGCCTGCTGTGCGTGGCGTCGGTGACCCCGCGCAAGGGGCACGACGTCCTCGTGGAGGCGCTCGCCACCATCGCGCACCTGTCCTGGGACTGCGAGTGCGTCGGGCCGCTGGGCGGCGACCCGGAACACGTCGCGCGGGTCCGCCGGCTGATCGGCGGGCACCGCCTCGACGGGCGCGTCGAGCTGACGGGTCCGCTGACCGGGAAGCGGCTGGACGACGCCTACGCCGGAGCCGACCTGCTCGTCCTGGCGTCCCGCGCGGAGACGTTCGGGATGGTGGTGACCGAGGCGCTGGCGCGCGGCGTCCCGGTGCTCGCGACCTCGGTGGACGGGGTCCCGGACACGCTGGGGTGGGACCCGTCCGGGGCCGTCCCCGGCATGCTCGTCCCGCCGGACGACCCCGTCGCGCTGGGCGCGGCGCTGCGCCGCTGGCTCGTCGAACCGGAGCTGCGCGACCGGCTGCGCGCCTCCGCCCGGCTGCGGCGCGGCATGCTGCCCGGCTGGGACGACACCGCCCGCCGCATGGGAACCGTCTTGTCGAAGCTACGAAGGGAGGCGCCGTGACGGGGGTCGAGGCGCAGGGAGACGCTGTGACGGAGTTCGATCCATCCTGGCTGGAGCTGCGCGAGGGCGCGGACGCTACGGCGCGGGCCACGGAGCTGCTCGACCCGCTCCGCGCCGCGCTCCCGGCGGACGGGCCCCTGGTCATCTGGGACCTCGGATGCGGCACCGGCTCCCAGGGGCGCTGGCTTTCCGGGCGGCTGCGCGGCCCGCAGCACTGGATCCTGCACGACGCCGACCCGCGCCTGCTCGACCGCGCCCGCGCGAGCGAGTACACGACCGCCGACGGGACGCCCGCGACGGTCGAGACGCGCGCGGGCGGCATCGGCGAGCTCCGCGCGTCCGACCTGGTGGGCGCGTCGCTGGTCACCGCGTCCGCGCTGCTGGACGTGCTCACCGCCGCCGAGGTCGAGGCGATCGCCGCCGCGGCCGCCTGCCCGGCGCTGCTCACCCTGTCGGTCGTCGGGCGCGTCCGGCTCTCCCCGCCCGAGCCGCTCGACGCCGAGTTCGCCGCCGCCTTCGACGCC
>NZ_JBFARL010000365.1:0-3747 GCF_040674655.1 Actinomadura sp. NPDC049753
TGGTGGTGTGCTCGCTGGGGGCGGGGGGGGGGCGGGGGCCGGGGGGGCGGCGGGGGGGGCGCGGGCGGGCCCCCCCGCCCGAGATCATCATCCTGACCACGTTCGACAGCGACGACCACATCCTGCGGGCGATGCGCGCCGGGGCGAGCGGCTTCCTGCTGAAGCACACCCCGCCGCCGGAGATCGTCCGGGCGATCCGCCAGGTCGCGGCGGGCGAGCCGATGATGTCGCCCGCGGTGCTGCGCAGGATGATGGCCTACGTGGCCGAGAGCGGCGCCGATCCGCGCCGGGCCCGCGCCCGCGGTCTGCTGGCCCGGCTGAGCGGCGGCGAGCGGGCCGTGGCCGCGCTCGTCGGGCGCGGCCTGACCAACAGCGAGATCGGCAAGGAGCTGTCGCTCAGCGTCGCCACCGTGAAGGCGTACGTGTCGCGCCTGCTGGCCAAGCTGGAGCTGAACAACCGCGTCCAGATCGCCCTCCTCGTCCACGACGCCGCCCTCGACGACTAGCGGTTCTCCGGGCCGCGCCGCGCCAGCGGGACGTGGCGGAGCAGCAGCGCCGCCGCCAGGCCCAGCACGGTGACGGGCAGCGCGGTGACGAACAGGGTGGAGAACGCGTCCGCGAAGGCCTCGGCGACGCCGTCGCGCACCGGCGCCGGGAGGGTCGCCAGCACCTCGGGGCGGACGGCGTCGCCGAACGCCGGGACCCGCCCGGCCGGGACCCGTCGGACGATCTCCTCGGCGAACCGGTTCGACACGACGGCGCCGAAGACGGCCATCCCGGCGGCGGTGCCGAGCATCCGGCTCGCGAAGACGCCCGAGCTCGCCGCGCCGAGGTCGCGGCGCGGCGCGGCCTGCTGCGCGATCAGCATGACGACCTGCTGGGACAGCCCGGCGCCGAAGCCGAGCACCGCCATGAAGCAGCCCGCGGCGACCAGGCCGGTGCCGGCGTCCATGGTCGCCAGCAGCGCGATCCCGGCCGCGCTGACCGCCATGCTCGCGGCCGGGAGCCGGTGGTAGCGGCCGGTGCGGTGGATGTACTTCCCGGCCGCCACGGACGACGCCAGGAGCGCGAGCATCATCGGCAGCAGGAGCAGGCCCGATCTGGTCGCGCCGGCTCCTCCGACGACCTGGAAGAACATCGGCAGGTAGGTGGCGAGGCCGAATCCGGTGGCGCCGCCGACGGCCGCGACGGCGCAGGCCACGCTGAACGACCGGTCGCGGAACAGCCGCGGCGGGATGATCGGCTCGGCGGCCGTCCGTTCGGCGAGCACCCACGCGGTGAACAGCACGGCCGAGGCCGCCGCCAGCGCGAGGACGACGGGCGAGCCCCACGCGTACCGCGTCCCGGCCCAGCTGGTGAACAGGGTGAAGCAGGTGACGGCGGCGCCGAGCAGGACGATCCCGGCGTAGTCGATCCGGGGCCTGCCCTGCGGCGCCGGCAGCCGCAGGAACAGCACGATCACCGAGGCGGCGGCGAGGCCGAGCGGCAGGTTGAGGTAGAACACCCACCGCCACGACGCGTGGTCGGTGAGGACGCCCCCGGCCAGCGGCCCCGCGATGCTGGAGACGGCGAAGACCAGCGCCGAGTACCCCTGGTACCGGGCGCGCTCGCGCGGCTCGAACAGCTCGCCCGTGACCGCGAACATCGAGCTCATGAGGCAGCCGGCCGCGGCGCCCTGGACGGCGCGGAACACGATCAGCCAGGTCATGGTGGGCGCCGCCCCGCACGCCGCCGAGCCGGCGAGGAACCCGAGCAGGCCCGTCAGCAGGACGCGGCGGCGCCCGAACAGGTCGCCGAGCCGTCCCGACAGGGGGACGGTGATGCTGGTGGCCAGCACGTACGCCGTCGACACCCAGGCGAGCCGGTCGAGCCCGCCGAGGTCCCCGACGATCGTCGGCAGCGCGGTGCCGAGCACCGTCGCGTCCAGCGAGGACATGAGCCCGGCGAGCATGAGCCCGCCGAACACCAGCATCCGGTCGCGGCCGGTCATCGGCGCGGTCGTATCGATCACGCGCACCTCCCATTTCTATGCGTTAGACATATAGATGCTAAACACAGATAGATGAGTCGCGCAATCCATCTAGACTGGGCGGCATGAGCGACGAGGCGCTGGACGCCGTCGAGCGGAGCATGGTCAGGCTGCGCCGGGGCATGTCGCGGCAGCGGCTGGGCAAGGCGGCGATCCGCGACCACAACCTCCCCGTCGACGTGCAGGTCCTGCACGTCGTGGACATCGTGGACGAGGGCCCCGACCGGCCCGGCGAGGAGATGAGCGTCGGTCTGGTGGCCGCCCGCCTCGGCGTCGACGCCTCGCGCGGCAGCCGCATCGTCGCCGAGGCGGTCAAGTCGGGCTATGTCCGGCGGGTCGCCTCGCAGGAGGACGGCCGCCGCATCCACCTGGAGCTCACCGACGCCGGCAGGGCCGTCGTCGACGCCACCCGCCGCACCCGGCAGGAGCACTTCGCCAAGGCCATGAGCGGCTGGACCGACGAGGAGCGCTCCGCGTTCGCCCGCCTCCTGTCCCGCTTCGTCCACACCTACGAGGACTGACCGCCCGCCTGGTGGCGAGGGGGCGCCGCGCGTCCTCCCCCGGTTGCGGGCGGACGGCGCGCGCCTACAACCCCGGTTGCGGGTCCGGCGCGAAGCGCTCGGCCTCGCGGAGGACGGTGCCGTGCCGGACCGGCGTCTAGGCTGGCGGGATGGGTGGTCGCCTGATCCCGCCGGCAGGGCGCGCGCGGGACGCGGCCCTGGCGGGCGGAGTGCTCGCCGTGGTGGCCGTCAGCAGCCTGAAGTCGCTCGTGGGCCCGCGCGAGGAGCCGTGGGCCGCGACGGCGTTCGACTGGGCGCTGATCCTCCTCGCCTGCGGGGCGCTGTTCTTCGCCCGCCGGCGGCCGGTGGCCGTCGCCGCCCTCGTCCTCGTGGCCACCGGCGTCTACTACGTCGCCAGCCTGCACGACGGCGGGCTGATGATCGCGCTCATCGCGGCGCTGTACGCGGTCGCGGCCGCGGGCCGGCTCCAGGCCGCCGTCGTCCTCGCGGCGCTGACCGTGATCGCCACCGGCGCCGGCACCCTGCTCGGCAACCGCGACGTCAACGGCGTCGCCCTGTTCATGCTGACCGGATGGCTGGTGGCCGTGGTCGCGCTCGGGTGGGTGCGGCACAGCCGGCTCGCCTACCTGCGCGAGGCAGAGCGGCGCGCCGCCGGCGAGGAGCGGCTGCGCATCGCGCGCGAGCTGCACGACGTCGTCGGGCACCACCTCTCGCTGATCAACGTCCAGGCCGGGACGTCGCTGCACCGCTTCCACCGGGACCCGGCCCAGGGCGAGGCGGCCCTCGCCGCCATCAAGGCGTCGAGCCGGGAGGCCCTGCGCGACCTGCGCGCGACCCTCGGGGTGCTGCGGCAGGCCGACGAGGAGGCGCCGACCGCGCCCCCGCCCACCCTGGACGGGATCGGCGCGCTGATCGGGACGGCGCGGGCGGCCGGCCTCACCGTGCACGGCGGCGTCACCGGCGAGGCGGACCCGCCCACCGAGGTCGGCCTGGCCGCCTACCGCATCGTCCAGGAGTCGCTCACCAACGTCTCGCGGCACGCCGCCGCCGCGGAGGTCACCGTCAGCGTCGAGCGCGGGCCGGGCGCGCTCCTCGTCGAGGTCGCCGACGACGAGCCGGAGCTGGTGGACCTGCGCCGCACCCTCCAGGTGCTGCTGGAGACGAACCTCAACGTCGCCGAGACGGCGCGCCGGCTGC
>NZ_JBFARL010000366.1:0-3710 GCF_040674655.1 Actinomadura sp. NPDC049753
CCACGCGACGACACGACACCGAGCCAGAGACTCGGATGATCGTTCCGTGGGAGGCGCCCTGCGGGCCGGCCACCTTGCGGCGTCCTGCATCCCGTTGTGGGCTGTGCAAGCCATCTTACAACAGTCCGAGCGGCGCTCGAACCATTTTCAGCGACCTGCTCCCCGGGGCCGGCCGCCTCCCGGCGTCCTGCGTCCCCTTGGGGCGAGGAAGACATTAAGACGCCTCGCCGGGACCGTCAAATCGCGGGCGCCACGAACCCGGCCCCCTTGTCACCCGCCCGCGCCATCGGGCGCGCTGACCTCGCCATTCACGCACTACGTGCTTCGGGTCACAGTGGGGTACCGTGCCCTGACCGCTCTCCCCCGGCGAGATGTCCCATGGGGCGGGCGGCGGCTCCCGGGTCGGCTGTCGCCCGAGGTCAGGAGGAACACCCGTGAACGTGCCCGCCGCCCGCGCTTCGGCGGAGCGCCTGGTGGTCGCCGCGACGATGGGACCCACGGTCCATGACGTCCACGCCTGGCGGTTCAAGGTCGTTTCCGGACTGATCGAGGTGCACGCCGACCCCGACAGGTTCCGGCCGAGGAACGATCCGGCGGGGCGGGGCCTCCACCTCAGCAGCGGCGCCGCGCTGGTGAACCTGCGCCTGGCCGCGGCGCAGCTCGGTTACGAGGCCGTCGTCCGGTTGCTTCCCGATGCCGGGCGTCCATCCGTCCTCGCCTCCGTGCGCCTGGCCGGGCGGCACCGTGTCTCCCGCGAGGAGCGGCTCCTCTACGCCGCCACGCTCCGGCCGTTCCGCGGCGATCTACCCGCCGCGAGCGCCTGCCCTCCGTCGCCCGTCGTCGACGATCTGGCCGGGGAGGCGAGGCTCGAAGGAGCCATGCTTCGGCGGCTTCCGCCGGCGCCTCACTCGGCGGGTCAGCGGGCGGTGCTGACCACGCGAGGGGACTCCCCCGCCGAATGGCTGCGAGCCGGGCAGGCTCTCCAGCGCCTCTTGCTGAGCGCGGTGGCCCGCTCGCTCGCCGCCTCGTTCGGCTACGAGGCACTCGACGTGCCGGGCGTCGAGGAGGTCACGGAGCCGGGCGAGACCCCGCAGGTTCTGCTGGAGATCACGCAGCCCGGGGACGCTCCTACTCCAGCCGCCGGTAGCTGGAGAGGACGAACGACAGCGGCGCGGTCAGCGGCTCGGGCAGCTTTTCCAGCCGCTCCCTGAGCTGCTCCGGCGGGACGTGGTGCGCGCTCGGCCCCATGCCGACGAGCGTGATCACCTCGCCGTGCGTCAGGACGGTCTCGGTTTCGAGTTCCTGGCGCGAGTCCAGCTTGAAGTAGCCGGAGAGCGCGGTGTCCATGCGCTCGGTCTTGTGCTTGTCGATCGAGAGCAGGCCGAGAGGCTCCACGAGTGTTCCGAGGTGACGGGGTGACGGGGTCACCGTGAGCAGCAGCCCGTCGTCTCGGAGCACGCGGTGGAACTCGGTCGCGTTGCGCGGGGCGAACACGTTGACGACGATGTCGGCCACACCGTCGCGCAGCGGGAACGGGCGCCAGAGGTCCGCGACGACGGCGCCGCAGCGCGGGTGCGCCTTCGCGGCGCGCCGGGCGGCGTGCTTGGAAATGTCCAGGGCCAGGCCGACGGCGTCCGGCGCCCGGTCGAGGATGCGGCTGAGGTAGTGCCCGGTTCCGGCGCCCGCATCCAGGACGACGGAGGGAGAGGCGCGGGAAACGCTCCAGGCGAGCCGGTCCGCGAGAACCGCGAAGTGGCCTGCCGTCAGGAACTCGTCCCGCGCGCGGACCATCTCCGGTGTGTCGGCCGTTCCCGGACGGGCGTTGCCCGGCAGGAGATTCGCATACCCCTGTCGCGCGACGTCGAAAGCATGCCCGCCCGGGCAGACCAGGCGGCGGTCGGCCAGTTCGAGGTCGGCTCCGCACACGGGGCACACCAGGTATCGGACGACATCGGCGAGCATCCGTCCATCATCGACCATGCCGGCCGGTGAAGGGGCGGTGGCGTCCGCTTCTTTGCCCGCGCGCCTCCCCGGCGACCGCCGCGCGTCTCGTCCGCGCAACCTGGCGGGCGGCCGGTCAGGCCTTCGCGCGCCGGCGGACGTCCTCCATGTCGAGGCCGCGGACCTGCTCGATCACGTTCTCCAGCACCGA
This sequence comes from Actinomadura sp. NPDC049753, assembly GCF_040674655.1. NCBI lineage: Bacteria > Bacillati > Actinomycetota > Actinomycetes > Streptosporangiales > Thermomonosporaceae > Actinomadura > Actinomadura sp. NPDC049753. The sequence goes on from NZ_JBFARL010000366.1 coordinate 2,153, forward strand.
CTCGGGCAGCGCGCCGGGCTCGGCGAACACGATCATGCCGTCGCGGATCGCCATCAGCGTGGGGATGGACCGGATGCCGAAGCGCTCCGACAGCTCGGCCTCGGCGTCGGTGTCCACCTTGCCGAAGACGATGTCCCCGTGCTTGTCCGCCGACCGCTCGAACACGGGCGCGAACCTCTTGCACGGGCCGCACCACTCCGCCCAGAAGTCGACCAGCACGATGCCGTCGCCCTGAGCCACCTCGTCGAAGTTCTCAGCGGTCAGTGTGACCGTCGCCATGTCGGTTTCTCCTCAGTCGGGGTATCACGACGTAGAGCGGCTTACAGCCTCGCAGTATTCCCCACCTGGGAATCACAGAGCGGTAATTGGCGTTCTCCTCCTAGGGAGATCGCACCGGAGAAGGGTCAGGATGGCTGGAACCCGTACCAAGGGCGACAGGGTCGAAGTCCCCGACAAGGATCTTGTCGGGGCGTACCTCGACCGGATCGGCCGTACTCCCCTGCTCGACGCGCAGGAGGAGGTCGATCTGGCCAAGGCGATCGAAGGGGGCCTGTACGCCGAACAGCTGCTCGAGGAGGGGGCGGTGCCCGAGGGCGCGTCCCGCGAGGAGCTGGAGGAGCTGGCCGCGGCGGGGCTGCGCGCGAAGCAGCGCTTCGTCGAGGCCAACCTGCGGCTGGTCGTCTCGATCGCCCGGAAGTACCCGACCGACTCGTTGCCCCTCATCGACCTCATCCAGGAGGGGAACCTGGGGCTGATGCGCGCGGTGGAGAAGTTCGACTACCGCCGCGGCTTCAAGTTCTCCACCTACGCCACGTGGTGGATCCGGCAGGCGATCGGCCGCGGGCTGAGCCACACCGCCCGCACGATCCGCCTGCCCGTCCACGTCGAGGAGGAGTTGTCCCGGCTGCGGCGCGCGGAGCGCCAGCTCAGCCGCGAGCTCGGCAGGGAACCGACCCGCGAGGAGCTCGCGATCGCCGTCGGCGCCGAGGCCGAGCATGTCGACGAGCTGCTGCGCTGGCGGCGCGACCCGGCGAGCCTGGACGCGACCGTCGACGACGCCGGCGAGACGCCCATGGGCGACCTGCTGGAGGATCCCGACGCCGTCACCCCGGAGGCGGAGATCCTCGCGCTGGACGACATCGAGGGCCTCGGACGGCTGCTGGACCGGCTTCCCGAGCGCGAGTCCGCGATCCTGCGGGCCCGGTTCGGGATGGACAGCGGGCAGCCGCTGTCGTACGCGCAGATCGGCGCCCGCTACGGGCTGAGCCACAACCGCGTCCGGCAGATCACCGACCGTTCGCTGCGGCGGCTGCGCCAGCTGGCCGGCGAGACGGACCTGAGCGGCCGCCGGGCGCTCGCGGGCGGCCACGGCACCGCGCCGGAACCGGCCGCGGCCGGGTCACGGGCGGCCTGACCGGGCGGCCCGAGCGGCGTCCCGCCGCACGACCGGCGACGGGGGGGCCCCGGAAAGGGGCCCCCCCGCCCCGGCAGGGGCCCCCCGCCCCCGGCGCGCGGGGCGTTACGTCCACGCCGGGCGGGGCCGGCCCGAGCCAATGAT
>NZ_JBFARL010000367.1:0-3697 GCF_040674655.1 Actinomadura sp. NPDC049753
GCCGCGGGCTCGGGCGCGGGCCCCGCCTCCGCCGGGAGCCGCAGGCGGCGCGGCCGGTACGGCCACACGCCCTGCGGCCGCAGGAGCACGATCGCGATGAGCAGCAGCGCGAAGAACAGCCCCCGGTAGTCCTGGACGGTCCGCAGCGCCTCCGGCAGCGCGACGATCACGACGGCGCCGACCACGACGCCGGGCCGGCTGCCCATCCCGCCGATGATCACCACGAGCAGGATCATCAGCGAGGTCAGGAACGTGAAGCTGGAGGGGTCCACGGTGCCGAGCTGGGCGGCGTTGAGCGGGCCCGCGACGGCCCCGGTCATCGCGCCCAGCACGTACGCCAGCAGCTTCACCCGCCGCGCCGGGACGCCGACCGCCTCGGCGGCGGTGTCGTCGGCCCGGACGGCGCGCCACGCGTAGGCGAGCCGCGACCGGGCCAGCAGCGCCGTCGCGGCCAGCACGACGACGAAGAACGCGAGCGCGAGGTGGAAGAAGTCCCGCGGCGTGACGATCTCCCGCCCGCCGACCGTCGCCGGGGGGATCCCGGTCAGCCCGTTCGGGCCGCCGGTGACCTCCAGGTTGATGACCGTGATCCGGATGATCTCTCCGAAGCCGAGCGTGACGATCGCGAGGTAGTCGCTGCGCAGCCGCAGCGTCGGGTACCCGATGACCGCTCCGGCCACCGCCGCGGCGGCGACCGCGACCGGCAGCGTCGCCCAGAAGCCCCACCCCAGCTTCAGCGTCAGCAGCCCGGAGGCGTACGCGCCGATCGCGAAGAACGCGGCGAACCCGAGGTCGAGGAGGCCCGCGTACCCGACGACGATGTTGATCCCGAGCCCGAGGATCGCGTAGACCAGGATCGTCCCGGCGACGGTCAGCGCGTAGTCGTCGAGGGTCTGCCCGGCGGCGAGCGCCAGCGCGACGAGCAGCGGCCAGCCGCCGTACCGGACGGCCGCCTCCCCGCCCGCGGGCCGCGGCGCCCTCACGCCCGCTCCACGACGCGCTCGCCGAACAGGCCGGTGGGTCTCAGCGCCAGCACCGCGATCAGCAGCCCGAAGATGATGACGTCCGTCCAGCGGGACGAGACGTACCCGGCGGAGAACGACTGCACGAGGCCGATGCACACGCCCGCGACCATCGTCCCCGGCAGGTTGCCGATGCCGCCGAGCACCGCGGCGGTGAAGGCGCGCAGTCCGATGAGGAAGCCCATGCCGAAGCTGATCTGAACGTAGTACAGCCCGTACATGACGCCGGCCGCGCCCGCGAGCAGCGAGCCGATGAAGAACGTCGCCAGGATCAGCCGCTCCACGTCGATCCCCTGGAGCCGCGCCGCGTCGCGGTCCATCGCCAGCGCGCGCATCGCGGTCCCCGTCACGGTGCGGGTGACGAACAGCCACAGCGCCGCCATCAGCGTTACCGACAGCACGACCAGGACGAGCTGCCCCCAGGTGACGTGGACGGCGCCGCTGAGGATCCGGCCGCCGTCCAGGGCGTGGGGGTAGGACTTGAACCGGGCGTCGGTGAGCACCTTGACCCCCTCCTCCAGCGCCAGCGACACCCCGATCGCGGCGATGAGCAGCGCCAGGCGCGGCGACGACAGCAGCGGCACGTAGGCGGCCCTGGCGATCCCGGTCCCGATGGCGCCGGTGGTCAGCGCGCCGACCACGACGGCGGCGAGGACGGCGGGCAGCGCCATCCCGCCGCTCGCGCCGAGCGCGGTCAGCGTTCCGAACCCGGCGAACGCGCCGATCATGAACACGTCGCCGTGCGCGAAGTTGATCAGCCGGACCACCCCGTAGATCATCGAGTAGCCCAGCGCGATCAGCGCGAGGAAGGCCCCGATCGTCAGGCCGTTCACGAGGTACTGGACGAATTCGCTCATCGGGCCCCTGATCAGGAGGTCTTGGCGTCCACCCAGGTGGCGCCGCTCTCGTCGAGCTTCTTGTAGGCGGTGAACGCGCCGCCCTGGACCTGGACGGTGATGTAGAGCGGGTCGGTCCGGTCGCCCTTGGCATCGAAGGTGATGGGCCCGGTGATGCCCGGGAAGTCCTTGATCTTGTGGAGGGCCTCGGTGATCGCGGCGCCCCGGGTGGACCCGGCGTCGTCGATCGCCTTCGCGACGACCTTCACCGCGTCGTACTCGTACACCGAGAACGGCCCCGGATCGGCGTGGTTCGCCGCCTTGTACGCCGAGACGAACCGCGCGGCGGCCGGCAGGTCCTTGGCCAGCGGCGCGGTGGTGGCGATGTAGCCGCCGGCCGCCGAGCCCGCCGTCTTCAGCACGGTGGAGTCGGTCGTGGCGTCCCCGCCCATGAGCGCGAACCTCAGCCCGAGCTGCTTGCGCTGCTTCATCAGCAGGCCCGCCTCGGCGAAGTAGCCGGTGAAGTACAGCACGTCCGGCCGCGTCGAGGCGATCTTGGTGAGGACGGGGCCGTAGTCGGACTGGCCGGGCTGCAGCGCGTTCTCGTAGACGACCTGGCCGCCGGCCTGCCGCGCCGAGTTCGCCGCCGCGTCCGCGAGGCCCTTGGCGTAGGTGGTGTTGTCGTGCAGCAGCGCGATCCGCTTCGCGCCGAGCGGTCCGGTCATGAACTTGGCCGCGACCAGGCCCTGGTTGTCGTCGCGCCCGCAGGTGCGGAACACCTTGCCCTTGCCGCCGTCGGTGAGGGAGGGGTTGGTGGAGGCGTCCATCACGAACGGGACGCCGCGCCTGCCGTAGATCGGGATCGCGGGCACCGCCGCGCCCGAGCAGTACCCGCCGGCGACCGCCACGACCCCGCTGTTGAGCAGCTTCTGCGCGGCCTGCGCGCCCTGCTGGGCGCTGCACTGGTCGTCGGCCTCCACGATCTGGATCTTGCGGCCGTCCACCCCGCCGGCCTTGTTGATCTCGTCGGCGGCGACCTTGGCCGCGGCGAGGATGTCCTGCCCCGCCGAGGCCGAGTCGCCGCTCAGCGGCGCCGGAACGCCGATCTTGATGGCGCCCGAGCCGCCGGAGCCGCCCGACCCGCAGGCCGCGGCGAGCGGGACGAGCAGCAGGCCGGCGCCCGCCGCGGTGAGCGTCCGGAACCGGCGTCGGCGGTCCCGCGGGATCAGTGGAGTCATCGGGCTCTCCGTCGCTCGTGGCCGGCAGGTCCTCGTGGTCCGGGATGGTGAAAGCGTGAAACGTCCAGGCACGGGCGTCGAGACGGGCAAGCATGCGATCTCATGCACTGATCGGTAAGCACCGCTTGCCCTTTCGCCACTCGACAGCGGGGCCGCGGCCTGGAAAGGATCTCCCCATGGCCGGTGTCCTGCTGCTCTCCGCGGCCGACGTGCGCGCGGTGTTCGACCTGCCCGCCGCGATCGCCTCGCAGCGGGAGGCGTTCGCCGCGCTCGGCCGCGGGCGGGCGCGGCTCGCGCCGCGGGTGCTGCTGGACGGCCCGGACGGGGACGTCGCCTTCGGCTACGTCTCCCGCCTGCCCGGCGCCGGGGCGGTCGCCAAGTTCGGGAGCGTCACCCCGGGCAACGCGGCGCGCGGCCTGCCGACCGTGGCGGCCCTGGTGACCGTCCTGGACCCGGTGGACGGACGGCCCGTCGCGGTCATCGAGGGCGAGGCCGTGACGACGCTGCGCACGTCGGCGGCGAGCGCGGTGGCGGCCGACCACCTCGCGGCGCCGGGGGCCTCACGCCTCGCGGTCGTCGGCTGCGGCGTCCAGGGCCGCGC
>NZ_JBFARL010000368.1:0-3685 GCF_040674655.1 Actinomadura sp. NPDC049753
GAGGGGGCCCGCCGTGTCGACGATCACCACGTTGACCTTGGTGTCGATGCCCTGCTTGACGGCGTCGAACGCGACGCTGGCGGGGTCGGCGCCGGACCAGCAGGTGGTTCGCGCGCTCGTCCTCGGGGCGCAGGTCGGCGGGCGTCACGGCGGCGCGCTGCCCGTCCCGGTCCTGGTGGTCGGCGGGGTGGTCATGGCCGCGCTGCTCGCCGCGCAGGGACGTCTCGGCCTGCGGGAGCCGGCCGGCGAGAACGCCGGCATGGCCGACCTCGCGCCCCGCTACCTCCCCCCGGTCGCCGAACGCGCCTTCACCGCGCTGCTCGCGGTCGCGATGGCCGGCTGGTTCGGGTTCAACGTCGGCCTCGGCGGGGCGGCCGCCGCGGCGCTCGGCGGAGTCCCGGACGCGGCCGGGGTCGCGGCGCTGACCGTCCCGACGGTCGCGGTGCTGGTCGCGGGCGGCGGGCGGTGGAACGCGGTCGCGGTCGCCACCACCCTCACCGCGGTCGCGCTGATCGGCATCGTCGCGGTGAAGCTCGCGCCGCCCGCGCCGCCGGTCTCGCTCTCCCGCGACGGGCCGCCGGGCGTCCTCGCCGCGGACCTCGCCGGGTACATCGGGTACGTGTCGGTGTTCGCCGTGCGGGCCCCCGACTTCACCGTCGGCCTGCGCGGCCGCCGCGACCTCGCGGCCTGCGTCGCACTGCTGGTCGTCCCCGCCCTGGCGGCCTCCGTCGTCGGGGCGGGGGTCGCGGCGGCCAGCGGCTCCACCGACGTGGTCGCGGTCCTCGCCGGGCCGGGCGGGCTGCCGGCCGCGAACCTGTTCGTCGCCGCGTCGGTCATCGCCCCGACCCTCGCCGCCGTCCACTCCGGCGCCCTGGCCGTCGACCGCTTCCTCCCCCGCCCGCCCGACCCCCCACGCACGGAAGCCCCACCTCCCGCGGGTGGTGCCGTTTCGGGAGGGGGGACGGGCGGGGTGTCCGGCCGGTATCGGCCGGGGGTGGACGGGCGGCGGGTCGTGGCGGTGCTGGCGATCGCGGTGCCCGGGGCCGTGCTCGCCGCGCTGCGGGTCGATCGGATGCTGCTCGAATGGCTGACGGTGCTCGCGGCGGCGCTGCCGGCGCTCGTCCCGCCGATGGCGGCGGAGTTCGGGCGGAGGCGGCGCGGGCGCGCGGGGCGGCCAGTGGCAACGTGGATCTGGGCGCCCGGTGCGGCCGTGGCCGTGGGGCTGACCCTGGCCGGGCACGCGGCCGCCGCCCCCGTCGGTCTCGTCGTCTCCACGGCCGCGACGCTGGTCCACGCGTGGTTCCACCGGAGCGGTCGTGACGAGATGACCACATCCGGCTTGCCCGAAATTCGTCCTTGACGTCGGCCGAGCCCGGTCGTACCTTCTGGAAAGCGCTTCCAGAAAGCGCTTTCCTGCCACCGATCCCCACCCTAGGACGGCTGGAATGCGAAGTAAGCTCACCTGGTGTCTCCTCGCGATCGCGGCGCTCCTGCTGCCGCTGCTCAGCGTTCCGCCCGCGGCGCTGGCCCGGGACGACGCACCGATCCTCGACCCGATCCCCGAAGACCCCGCGCCGTCCGGCCTCGGCCTCGTCCTCCAGGAGGTCGCGCAGCTGCCGAAGTCGACGCCGACGGGCACCCCCACCGACCCGCGGCTGCTGCGGTGGAACCGCATCAACTACGTCGGCGAGGTCCCCGACAACTCGGGGCGCCTGTACGTGCCGGACCTGAACGGCAACCTGTACCTGCTCGACAAGAAGACCCGCACCCCCCACGTCTACCTGGACGTCGCCGCCACGTTCGCGCCCGACTTCTTCTCCCAGGCCGGACTCGGGCAGGGCTTCGGCTTCGTCGCGTTCCACCCTGACTTCCGGAAGAACGGGAAGTTCTACACCACGCACGTCGAGGCGGGCGAGGCGCTCAAGACCAAGACGCCCGACCTCACCCCGCAGCCGAAGACCGGCTACCACGGCGTCGTCGACGAGTGGACGGCCAAGGACCCGAAGGCCGACACCTTCTCCGGGACGCACCGCGAGATCCTGCGCATCGGGTTCGCCGGGCGCATCCACAACCTCCAGCAGATCGACTTCAACCCGAACGCCCGTCCCGGCGACGCCGACTACGGCAAGCTCTACCTGTCGGTCGGCGACGGCGGCAACGGCAACGTCGGCGACAACGGCGGCGACCCGCAGAACCTCGGCGTCCCCCAGGGCAAGATCCTGCGGATCGACCCCGCCGGGAAGGACAGCGCCAACGGCAGGTACGGCGTCCCGGCCGACAACCCGTTCGCCGGGCAGGCCGGCAAGCTCGGCGAGATCTACGCCTACGGCATGCGCGACCCGCACCGGTTCAGCTGGGACACCGGCGGCACCCACCGGCTGTTCCTCGCGCACATCGGCGAGCACGAGATCGAGTCGATCCACGAGCTCTACCCGGGCGCGAACATCGGGTGGAGCGAGCGGGAGGGCGCGTTCACGTTCCGCAAGGACGACCGCTGCCACCTCTACCCGCTGCCGGCCGACGACGCCAAGTACGACTACGAGTACCCGCTCGCGGCCTACGACCACGACCCGCCCGCCGACTGGAACTGCTCCAGCGACGTCGGCCGCGCCATCTCCGGCGGCTACGTGTACCGCGGTGCGAGGCTGCCCGCGCTGCGCGGCAAGTACCTGTTCACCGACATCGTGAGCGGCCGGCTCATGTACACCGAAGAGTCGGAGATGAAGCACGACTCGACCGGGACCAACCGCGCCCAGATCTACGATCTGGCGGCCTACGACACCTCCGGCAAGCCCGTCACGATGCAGGAGCTGGCCGGCGACAAGCGCGTCGACCTGCGGTACGGCTCGGACGGCAAGGGCGAGCCCTACCTGCTCGCCAAGGCCAACGGCAAGATCTGGAAGGTCGTGGGGACGAAGCGGGTCGCGTCCGGCGCGGCCGGTCCGGTCCGCGTCGCCAACGCGATGGACGCCAAGAGCTGGACGCCCGTCACGCCGTCCAAGTGGCAGTTCCCGGGCGACCAGGTGGTCCTCGCCGAGGCCGGGGAGCAGCGCCCGGGTCCGCGCCGCCCGTTCGAGTACGCGGTGCTGAACAAGGGCCCCGCGCTCACCTCGACGCGGATCGACGCGAAGGTGCGGCTCGACACGCCGGTGTCGGTCAGCAACCGGGACGTGATCGTCGTCTTCGGCTACCAGGACGACACGCACTTCTACTACGCCCACCTTTCCAGCGACAACACCATCTACCCGCACAACGGGATCTTCCTGGTGAACGGCGCCGACCGGCTGCGCATCGACCAGCAGTGGAACGCCAACCGGTCGCACGGCGCCCCGCCGGCCATCACCGACGAGGCGTGGCACCGCGTCCGGGTGGACCGCCGGGCGGACACCGGCGAGATCGCCGTGTACGTGGACGGGTCGTCCAAGCCCGTCTTCACGGCCGTCGACAAGACCCTCGGCTCCGGCCGGGTGGGCTTCGGCTCGTTCGACAACATCGGCCGGCTCCGCGACCTGACGGTCCGCGGAACCTCGGCGAAGTAACGGTCTCCTCCGGGCGGGCGCCGCGAGCCGGCGCGGACGAGACCGTGGTCAGCGCCCCGGAACACGTTCTCCGCGCGCCAGGCGCCCCAGCGCAGCGCGATCAGGTAGGACGCGGCCACGTACCCCCAGAGCAGCAGCGTCGGGCC
>NZ_JBFARL010000369.1:0-3674 GCF_040674655.1 Actinomadura sp. NPDC049753
AGAACGGGATCACCGCGATCATTCTGGCGCTGGCGCTGGAGCCCGACTTCCGCGGCACCGTCGGGATCGTCGCGCCGGCGATCCTGGTCGTGAACCGCGACGGCCGCGCTGGTCGCCCTCGCGGCGCTGCCCTGAGCGCGCGGCGGCCCCCCGGGAGGGCAATGCTTGATCCAAAAGGGCGAAACCGGTCACCAGGAGGACTAACATCGGGCTACGTGACGAGCATCAGCCTTGACAGCGCAGACCTGGCCGGCCTCGACGTCGACGCGATCGTGATCGGCGTCGCCCCCGCCGCGGCGGGGGCCGCGCCGGCCGACGGCGCGCAAGCCCTCGACCGCGCGATGGACGGCAGGCTCGCGGACGCGCTGGGCGCGCTCGGCGCCACCGGCAAGGCCGGCGAGGTGACCAGGCTGCCCTCGCTCGGCGCCGTCCCCGCCAAGGTCATCGTGGCCGCCGGGCTCGGCGAGGACCCGTCCGCCGAGGACCTGCGCCGCGCCGCCGGCGCCGCCGTCCGCTCCCTCGCGGGCACCGCCCGGGTCGCGGTCGCGCTCCCCGCCTCCGGCGCCGAGGGCGTCGAGGCCGTCGCGCTGGGCGCGCTGCTCGGCGCCTACTCCTTCGACACCTTCCGCACCGGCGACGGCCACAAGAGCCCCGTCGAGGAGATCCGCCTGGTCGCGCCCGCGTCCGAGGAGGCCGCCCTCGGGCGCGCCCGCACCCTCGCCGCGTCGGTCCGGCTCGTCCGCGACCTGGTGAACACCCCGCCGTCCCACCTGTCCCCCGAGGACTTCGCCGGCGAGGCCGAGCGGGTCGCCGGCGAGACCGGCCTCGCCATCGAGGTGCTGGACGAGAAGGCCCTCGTCGAGGGCGGGTACGGCGGCATCGCCGGCGTCGGGCAGGGGTCGGTGAACCCGCCGCGGCTCGTCCGGCTCGCCTACACCCACCCGGAGGCGTCCAGGACGCTCGCCCTCGTCGGCAAGGGCATCACGTTCGACTCCGGCGGCCTGTCCCTCAAGCCGACCGACGCGATGGACTGGATGAAGTCCGACATGGGCGGCGCGGCCGCCGTGCTCGGCGCGCTCGCCGCCATCGCCGAGCTGCGCCCCGCGGTCAACGTCGTCGGCTACCTCGCCCTCGCCGAGAACATGCCGAGCGGCACCGCGCAGCGCCCGTCCGACGTGCTGCGCATCTACGGCGGCAAGACGGTGGAGGTCCTCAACACCGACGCCGAGGGCCGGCTCGTCATGGCCGACGCCCTCGTCCGCGCCGGCGAGGACTCCCCCGACCTCATCGTGGACGTCGCCACCCTGACCGGCGCGCAGCTCGTCGCCCTCGGCACCCGCACCTTCGGCGTCATGGCCAACGACGACGGCGTGCGCGAGAAGGTGGTCGCGGCCGCCGAGCGCGCGGGCGAGGCTTCCTGGGGCATGCCCCTGCCCCCGGAGCTGCGCAAGGGCCTCGACTCGGCGGTCGCCGACATCGCCAACATCAGCGGCGAGCGCTGGGGCGGCATGCTGGTCGCCGGGACGTTCCTCAAGGAGTTCGTGCCGGACGGCGTCAAGTGGGCGCACCTGGACATCGCGGGCCCCGCCTTCCACAAGGGCGAGCCGTACGGTTACACGCCCAAGGGCGGCACCGGCGCCGCGGCGCGCACACTGGTCCAGATCGCCGAGGACGTCGCCGCGGGCGTCCTGTAGGGGGCCACGGGAATTCCGCGGGGGTCCCGCCCGCTGTGAGCGGGCGGAGAACAGAATAGGTTTTCTTGTGGCGTGGGGGCCCGGGCTGCCGGTGCGCCCCGCCCAGGACGCCGCGATCCACGCGGCGCCACAACCGGGAAAGGGAGCGTCCAGTGGCCAACAACGGCCCCTTCGACATCGTCGTCCTGGGTGCCGGCAGCGGCGGGTACGCGTGCGCGTTGCGCGCCGCCGAGCTCGGCAAGTCGGTCGCGCTCATCGAGCGGGACGAGTCGCTCGGCGGAACGTGCCTCAACCGCGGCTGCATCCCCACCAAGGCGCTGCTGCACGCGGCCGAGGTGGCGGACCAGTCCCGCGAGGCGGCGAAGTTCGGCGTGAAGGCCACCTTCGAGGGCATCGACGTCGCCGGGGTGAACGCCTACAAGGACAAGGTCGTCTCGACGACCGTCAAGGGCCTCACCGGGCTGATCAAGTCCCGGGGCATCGAGGTCGTGCACGGCACCGGGCGGCTGGCCGGCCCCACCGCGGTCGAGGTCGAGACCGCCGAGGGCACCCGCCGCATCGAGGGCGGGCACATCGTGCTCGGCACGGGGTCGGCGCCGAAGTCGCTGCCCGGCCTGGAGATCGACGGCGAGCGCGTCATCTCCAGCGACCACGCGCTGCGGCTGGAGCACGTCCCCGGCTCGGTCGTGATCCTCGGCGGCGGCGTCATCGGCGTCGAGTTCGCCAGCGTGTGGCGCTCGTTCGGCGCCGACGTCACGATCGTCGAGGCACTGCCGCACCTGCTCCCACTGGAGGAGGAGTCCAGCTCCAAGCGGCTGGAGCGCGCCTTCCGCAAGCGCGGCATCAGGTTCGAGCTCGGCACCCGGTTCCAGAGCGCCAAGACGACGCAGGGCGGCATCTCCGTCACCCTCGAAGACGGCAAGACCATCGACGCCGAGCTGCTGCTCGTGGCGGTGGGCCGCGGACCGGTCTCCGACGGCATCGGCCTGGCCGAGGCCGGCGTCGAGACCGAGCGCGGGTTCGTCAAGGTCGACGAGTACTGCCGGACGAGCGTCCCCACGATCTCCGCGGTCGGCGACCTGATCCCGACCCCGCAGCTGGCCCACGTCGGCTTCGCCGAGGGCATCCTCGTCGCCGAGCGGCTGAGCGGGCTCACCCCGCCGCCGATCGACTACGACGGCGTCCCTCGCATCACCTACTCCGACCCCGAGGTGGCCTCGGTCGGCATCACGTCCGCCGTGGCCCGTGAACGCGGGTACGAGATCAAGGAGGTCACCTACGACCTGGCCGGCAACCCCAAGAGCAAGATCCTGGGGACGCAGGGCGAGGTCAAGGTGATCGCGGCCGTGGACGGCCCCGTCCTCGGCCTCCACATGGTCGGCGCACGCGTCGGCGAGCTCATCGCGGAGGGGCAGCTCATCTACAACTGGGAGGCCCTGCCCGGCGAGGTCGCCCAGCTGATCCACCCCCACCCGACCCAGTCCGAGGCGGTCGGCGAGGCGCATCTCGCCCTCGCCGGCAAACCACTGCACGTGCACGGCTGAGAAGCCGCACAAGTATTCCGAAGGAGTCGCTGGACCATGCCGGTCTCCGTCACCATGCCCCAGCTCGGCGAGAGCGTCACCGAGGGCACCGTCACCCGCTGGCTCAAGAAGGAGGGCGAGCGCGTCGAGACCGACGAGCCGCTCCTGGAGGTGTCCACCGACAAGGTCGACACCGAGATCCCCTCCCCCGCCTCGGGCATCCTCACCAGCATCACCGTCGCCGAGGACGAGACCGTCGAGGTCGGCGCCGAGCTGGCCGTCATCGGCGACGAGGGCGAGGCGCCGTCCGGCGGCGGCGCCCCGGCCGCCGAGGAGCAGCAGGCGGAGCCCCAGCAGGAGGCCCCGCAGCAGCAGGAGGCCCCGCAGCAGGCGCAGCAGCCCCAGGCCCAGCAGGCTCCCCCGCCCGCCGCCTGGCCGCCGCCGGCGCAGCAGCAGC
>NZ_JBFARL010000370.1:0-3669 GCF_040674655.1 Actinomadura sp. NPDC049753
AGCGGACAGGGGCCGGTCGGCCGTCCGGCTTACCGGAGAACCTGGCGGCACTGATCGATGACAGCAGTGCCGAGGCCGTCGCCCGGCTCGCCGGCGGCGTGGTCTACGCGGTGTCCCGGGGCGACGACGGGCCGGCGGAGCAGGGCGTCCCCGGGCCCGTCGTGGCGGACCGGCTGTTCGCCCCCGACCCGGCCGCCACGAGCGACGGCCTCGTCCAGGACCTCACGACCATCGCCTCCGCGGGCGGGACCGTCGTCGCGGCGGGCACCGAGGGCGACGGCGTCCCCGGCCGGGAGCGGGCCCGCTTCCTGGTCTCCAACGACGCGGGGCACGCCTGGTCGCTCGCGGCGCTGCGCACGGCGGACGGCTCGGCCGTGCCCGCCGGCGACACCCCGCGCCTGATCGACGGCGGCGCGGGACGCTGGGCGGCGCTCGGCCGCACCTCCGCCGGAAGCGTGACGGCGTGGACGAGCGAGGACGCCGCGACCTGGACGCGCCGCCCGCCCGCCGCGGGCTTCACGCCGTCCGACCAGGTGAACGACCTGGCCCGCACCGGCCAGGGCTTCGTCGCCGTGGGCGCGTCCGGAGGCCGCGCGGTGGCCTGGAGTTCGGCGGACGGGCGCGCGTGGCAGCGCGTCGACGGCCTCCCGGGGATCATCGCCCTCGACCGCGTCGCGGCGTCCGGCAACGTGATCGCGGTCCACGGGACGTACGGCAAGAAGGTCACCGAGAAGCGGGGCAGGAAGAAGGTCACCCGGACCGTGCGGACCGACGGCCTCTGGCGGTCCACCGACGGCGGCCGGACGTGGGCGCCCGTCGGGGTCCCGCAGGCGCAGGGCTCGTACGGGCCGATGAAGGGCCTGGCGGTCGGCCCCGGCGGGTTCGCGACCGTCCGCGAGGGCAGGCGGACGACCGGCCGCGGGAAGCACCGCAGGACGACCCGCTTCGGCGTCCTGTTCACCTCGGCGGACGGCGCCGGGTGGCGGGCCGCGGGCCGGTTCGGCGGCGCCGGCGTCGAGCGCTTCGACGGCACCCCCTCGGGGCTCGCCGTCATCGTCCAGGGCGCGAAGGGGGCGCGGACCGTCCTGCGCAGCGCGGACGGCCGCACCTGGCAGCCGGGAGGCACCGTCCCCGCGCCGGTGCGCGGCAGCGGCCTGACGGTCGCCGACGGAAAGATCAACGTCTCCGGACGGCAGGGCGACGACGGCTACCTGTTCGGCGTGGACCTGCGCACCGTCCCGGGCGCCGTCCACCCCGAGCGCTCGGTCAGGTCGCTGGCCGCGGGGCCGGGGGTCTCCGTCGCGGTGGGCAGCACCAACGGCAACGCCGCGATCTGGACGTCCCCCGACGGCCGCGCGTGGAGGCGCGCCGGGTTCCCTGCCACGGCGGGCCTGCTGTCCGACGCCGTCCGCGGCGGGCACGGCTGGCTGGCCGTCGGCCGCGCGTCGGGCACGTCCCCCGGCCCCCTCGCGCTGACCTCGCAGGACGGCCTCACCTGGCAGAAGCCCGTTCTCCCGGCAGGTCCGCCGCCCGTGGCCGCGGCCACCGGCCCGGCCGGCTACGTCGCGGTGGGGACCGGTGTGGCCTGGCGCTCGGCCGACCTGCGCACCTGGAGCCGCGCTGGCCTCGACGGCGCCCCGGCCGACGTGGCCGCGACGGGCAGGGCCTACGCGGCGGTCGGCGGACGCGGCAAGGAGCCCGCGGCCTGGACGTCCCCGGACGGCCTCAGGTGGACCGCCGCCAGGCTTCCGTCCGGTCTCACCGCTCCGCTCACCCAGGTCGCGGCCCGGGGCGACACCCTCGTCGCGATCGCGGGCGACGCGGCCGCGCTGGTGTCCACCGACGCCGGTGCGACATGGACGCGGCACGACCTCGGCCCCGGCCTGAGCGCCACCGCCCTCGCGGCCACGCCCCGCGGCTTCGTCGCGGCGGCCTCCGCGAAGGACGACGCGGCGGTTCTGACGTCACCCGACGGCGTGAGCTGGCGGCGGGTCGCCGTTCCCGGACTCACCGGACCCGGCGACCAGCGCCTCACGGCCCTGTCCGCCGCGGGCTCCACCGTCCTGGCGACGGGCGCCGACGCCGACGCCCTGATCCTCTGGCGCGCCCCCGCACTCGGCTGAGCGCGGGGGCTCGGCGGTCAGCCGTTGCAGCCGCAGGAGCAGCCCTTCGCGCACGAGCATCCGCCGCCATGTCCGCAACTGCAGTCCTTTTTCGTCATGAGCGGAAAGTAACCTTTGCGGCACTTGTCGTCTATGACCGGGTAGCGACGTGCATCTGTCGGCAAGGACACGGGCCGTCCCTCCGCGGGGGGAGAGGGACGGCCCGTGCCCGGTCCGGAGGGACGCGAGGGTTCAGAAGTTGATATGGAAGTCCACGCCGAGCAGGACGAGGATCCAGAGGAAGACGGCCAGCAGCGCGCTGACGATCTTCTCGACCAGGCCCTCGTCGATGTAGCCGCGGTCCCAGGCGATGAACACGCCGATGATCAGGTAGATGAGGCCGAGCAGGCTGATGTGCGGCCGATATCGGGTCGCCATGGAAGGCGTCTCCTCCCGGTGGGGGGTTGTGCCGATCGGACGCTGCCCCGCCGGTCAGGAGAAAAACCCCGGAGGTATTCCGGACCTAACCGTGACGCTACTTTCGGCATCTCCCAAATCCGGGGACCCTATCGGCCGCCCGGCCCGCGGGCCGCTACCGGCCGGTCACCGCGATGCGGACGACCGTGGGGTCGCGGTCGCCGGCGCGGTCGGCGAACTCCGCGCTGCGGTGCACCACGTCGAACTCGTGCCGGTTCGCGCGCAGCGACGGGCTCAGCAGGATGTGGTCGAGGTCCTCGGCGTTGCCGCCGGTCACCGCCGTGTAGCGGTCGCCCGCGGGCAGTTCGGCGGGCAGGTCGGCGAGCCCCGCGCCCTGGGCGAGGGTGCGGACCGGGGCCGAGGTCCCGCGGTCGCCGAGGTCGCCCGCCACGATCACGCGGGCCCGGGCGTCCACCTTCCGGACGGAGTTCACGAAGCCCGCGACCACGCGGGCCTGCGCGTCCCGGCGCCACTGGGTGGGCTGGGAAGGCGGCTGGCGGCGCCCGAACAGCGGCTGGTCGTCGCCGGTGCGGGGGAACCACTGGTTGGCGACGACGATGATGCGGCGCCCCCGCCACGTCAGCTCCCCGGCGATCGGCTTGCGGGCGCCGGCCCACGCTGCGTCGCCCGGCGCGATCCGGCCGGGGCTCAGCGTGAGCCCCGCCGCGCCGCCGCGCGGGACGGCCCGGGCCGGCGTGACGGCCGGGTCGGGCCGCGCGGGCGGGGCGTCGGGGACGGGGTCGGCCAGCGACGGGCGGTCGACGAACGAGAGGCCGCGGTCGGTGCGGAACAGGAACCCCACCCGCTGGTTGGACCCCTTGCGCCCGCCGTCGGCGTTGTCGCGCGGGTCGACCGAGCGCCAGTCGTAGGCGGGGCCGCCCGCCGCGCTGATCGCCGTGACCAGCTGCGCGACGCTCTGGTCGTCGGCGACGGTGCCGTCGTCGTCGGGGCCGCTGTTGTCGCCGAGGCCGCTCACCGCGACGAGGTCGGGGGAGCGCAGGCCGTCCACGATGTCGCGCGCCGCGGCCTCGAAGCGCGCGGCCGGGGCGTCGGGGTCGAGCCCGTCCAGCCCGGCGGTGGCGACGGCGAG
>NZ_JBFARL010000371.1:0-3655 GCF_040674655.1 Actinomadura sp. NPDC049753
CTCCGCCAGAACTGGAACGAGGACAAACGCTGGCAGCCCACCTGGAACGACGACCAACGCCAACAGGGCTACGCAGGCTGGAAGAAGGCCGTCGAGCGCACGTACGGCTGGGTGGAGGTCCACTGAGAAGGGTGCCTCGCGGGGAAGGTCGGCGATGCTTCTCCGCGGGAATCAGATGATCTAGATTCGCCGAGACAGCGCCGTCCCGGCCGGGGCGGTCTCCGCCGCCGGCCCGCCCGAGAGGATCCGCATGCCCAGCCGCACCTCCGCAGCCGCCCTCACCGTCGCCGGGACGCTCGCCCTCGCGGGCGCCGGGGCGTTCGCCGCCGGTTCAGCCCAGGCCGCGCCCGCGCGGCCGCGGACCGTGCCCGTCCAGCCGCAGGCGCCGAGCGCCCAGCGGGCGGCGGTCGACTTCACCGGGATCGTCGCGCTGAGCAACTGCTCGGGCTCCCTCGTGCGCGGGCCGCGGTCGCGCGACTCCGACGCCGCGCTGGTGCTGACCAACGGCCACTGCCTGGAGTCGGGCATGCCGGACGCCGGCGAGGTGATCGTGGATCGGAGGTCGTCCCGGACGTTCACGCTCCTCGACCGGACGGGCGGCCGCAGCCTCGGCACCCTCCAGGCCACGAGGGTCGAGTACGCCACGATGACCGACACCGACGTGACCGTGTACCGGCTCAACACGACCTACGCGGCGATCCAGAAGCGCTACGGGATCCCCGCGCTGCGCCTGTCGACGGCCCGGCCGCACGACGGGACGCCGATCCGGGTCGTGTCCGGCTACTGGCGGAAGATCTACGGCTGCAGGACGGACGCGACCGTCTACCGGCTGCGCGAGGCCGACTGGACCTGGAAGGACTCCATCCGCTACAAGCCGGAATGCCAGACCGTCCACGGGACGTCCGGGTCGCCGGTCATCGACGTCCGGACGCGCCAGGTCGTCGGCATCAACAACACCGGCAACGACGACGGTGAGCGCTGCACGCTCAACAACCCGTGCGAAGTCGACCGCGCCGGGAACGTCACCGTCCGGAAGGGCGTCCACTACGGGCAGCAGACGTACCTGCTCGCCCGCTGCCTGGGCCAGGGCAACGACGTCGTGCTGAGCAGGGCGTGCGCGCTGCCCAGGCCCTGACGAGCCGCGGGCGGGCGGTCACCGCTCCGCCAGCAGCCCGGTGCGGAGCCGGTCGAGGGTCGTGCGGATCAGCCGCGAGACGTGCATCTGGGACAGGCCGATCTGCTCGGCGATCTGCGTCTGCGTCTTGTTCCCGAAGAACCGCAGGAGCAGGATCGTGCGCTCGCGCTCGGGCAGGTCGTCGATGAGGGGCCTGAGGGCGTGGCCGTCGATGAAGGCCTCCAGCGCCGGGTCCTCGGACCCGAGGTACTCGCCGACGGTGTCGGCCTCGCCGTCCGGCGTCCCGTCGGCCGGCGCCTCCAGCGACAGCGGCCGGTAGGCGTCGCAGGCGATGATGACCTCGACCGTCTCGTCCTCGGTGACGCCCATGATCGCCGCGGTCTCCGCGGTCGTGGGGGAGCGGCCGTGCTCGCGGGTGAACTCCTGGACGGTGCGGTGCAGGACAGGCCGCAGCTCCTGGATGCGGCGCGAGACCCGGATGCCCCAGGTCTTGTCGCGGAAGTGCCGCTTCACCTCACCGGTGACCACCGGATAGGCGTAGGTGACGAACCGGTCCCCGACCGCGGGATCGAACCGGTTGATGGCCTTGACCAGGCCCAGGTAGGCGACCTGCTGGAGATCGTCCTGCGGCTCCCCCCGGTTGGCGTAGCGGCGCGCCACGCCGCGGACCAGGGGCTTGTGCAGGTCGACGATGCGCTCGCGCAGCCGTTCCCGCCGCGGGTCGGTCACCTGGAGCCGGTTCATCTCCTTGAGAAGCGTCTCGGTCTGTCCGTCGTCGAACCGGCCGGTGGACTCCGCCCACGGCATACGCGCTCCCTTCCAGCGGGGCCGGTGAGGGTAGGAGGAACGTTCGGTCCCGTCCCACTACCCGGGGAAGTCCCGGTCACACAGTGCCGGTAGGCTCGAATCGCTCCGGAGACGGGGAACGGCGGTGGGGCCCGCCGTGCCTGGACGGCGAACCGCGGAACGTTCCGCCAACGGTCCCTACCGGTGAGTGCGTCGTGGCTACTGGTAGGAGAGTGCACCCGTGAACGGCCGTCCCGTCGATCCCGATGTCGACCTGCATGTTCCGAGGCAGCGATCCGAGCTGCGTGAGGCGCCGTGGGGAGTCCTGGCGGCGATCGCGGCCGGCGGGGCCCTGGGGGCGCTTGCCCGGCACGGGCTCGGCAATGCGTTCCCCCACCGGGCGGGAGAGTTCCCCTGGGCCGTCTTCTGGGTGAACGTCTCGGGCTGCCTCCTGATCGGGGTGCTGATGGTCCTCATCACCGAGACGTGGAGGGCGCATCGGCTCGTGCGCCCGTTCCTCGGGGTGGGAGTGCTCGGCGGCTACACCACGTTCTCGACCTATGTCGTCGACGCGCAGGAGCTGGTGGAACGCGGAGCGCCGCTCGTCGGGCTGGCCTACCTCGCCGGGACGCTCGCGGCCGCGCTCGCCGCGGTCTACACGGGTGTCCGGGCGACCAGGCTGCTGGCCCGGCCGCGCCGCCGGGAGGCGGTCGCGCCGATCCGGTGCACCGGGCGCGAGGCGGGCGGCGAGTGACCATCGTCCTGATCGTGCTCGGCGCCGCGCTCGGCGCTCCGCTGCGCTACCTCACCGACCGCGCCGTCCAGGCCCGCCACGACTCGGTGTTCCCGTGGGGGACGTTCACCGTCAACATCGCGGGGTCGTTCACTCTGGGCCTCCTGGCCGCGCTGCCTTCGCACGACGGCGTGATGGCCTTCGCCGGGACGGGTTTCTGCGGCGCCCTGAGCACGTACTCCACGTTCGGATACGAGACCCTGCGCCTCGCCGAGGAGGGGACGCGCTTCTACGCCGTGGTCAACGCGGGCGCCAGCATAGTCGCGGGGCTCGGCGCGGCCTACTGCGGGATGGCGATCGCGCAGGCCCTCACCGGGTGAGGAACCTGGCGCGGCCCATGCTCGCAGTTCGGGGCACTTGGCTCCGAGCTCGCGAGTGGGCCGCGAGGGGACTCTGCCCAAGAGGGCATCTCGGTAAACCGGTGGGTGTCTGGACTGTCACCGCGCGGAAACCGCCATCTACCGCCGCGGGCGACCCGGGCCCGACATGGGACGGACGGTGGCGGGTAGCAGGGCCGCAGGACGCCCCTTCGACGTCCTGGGGGACCCGGCGAGGGCCGAGGCGGGGAGGCGGCTGACGGATGCGCGTGCTGGTGACCGGATGGCCGAGCTTCCTGCACGGTGAGGCGACGGCCGGCGACGTCCTGGCGATGGAGGCCGTGCGGGCGGCGCTGACCCGGGCCGGGGTGGAGTGCCGCCTGGCGTGGAGCCCGGTCTTCCGGCCGGGCGGCCTGGACCTCGACCGGGCCGACCCCGCGTCCTACACCCACCTGGTGTTCGCCTGCGGGCCGCTCCATGGCCGGCAGGTGGAGGACCTCCACCGCCGCTACGCGGGCTGCACGCGCGTCGCCGTCGGCGTGTCGGTCATCGACCCGGCCGACCCGGCGGTCACCGGGTTCGACGCCGTCCTCGCGCGCGACGCGCCGGGCGGTGCGCCGCGGC
>NZ_JBFARL010000372.1:0-3647 GCF_040674655.1 Actinomadura sp. NPDC049753
GCCCAGCAGCTTGGAGGCGATGTGGTCGTGCAGGCTCCGCGCCCCGATCAGGTACTTCCTGATGACCCTGGCGGCTAGGCGGAAGCGTTCGGGGCCGGAGTCGTGGTCGGGTGTGAGGGCCATGCAGAGAGTCTGCCCGGTGTACCGCCCGGAAAGCGTCGTCAGGCGGTGACGCCTCCGTCGATGACCAGGTCGTGCCCGATGACGTGGGACGAGGCGTCGGAGGCCAGCCAGAGGATGGTCTCGGCCACTTCCGCGGTTTCGGACACCCGGCCGGACGGCGCGGAGGCGCGCATCCGCTCGGCGCGCCCGGCGGGCGTCTCGCCCGGGAGCAGCGACATCGGCGTGTCGGTGGCGCCCGGACTGACGGCGTTGACGCGGACGCTGTCGGCGACGTGGTCGAGGGCGGCGGTGCGGGTGAGGACGCTGACCGCCGCCTTGGAGGCCGCGTAGGCGGCGAGGCCGGGACGGCGCCCGTGCGCGCCGATGTTGGACGAGACGTTGACGACGGCCCCGCCGCCGTGGGCGCGCATGTGGGCGATCTCGTGCTTCATCGACAGGAACACGCCGGTCAGGTTCACCGCCAGGACGTCGTTCCAGGCGGCGGCGTCGACGTCGGCGACGGGGCCGGCGGCGCCGAAGATCCCGGCGTTGTTGACGGCGACGTGGAGGCCGCCGTGGCGGCCCGCGACCGCCTCGACCATCCCGGCGGCCGACGCGGGGTCGGTCACGTCCGCGACGACGTGGTCGGCCCGGCCGGGGCCGATCTCCTTCACCGCCTCGGCCAGCGCGGCCTCGTCGCGTCCGGCCAGCACGACGGTCGCGCCCTCGCGGGCGAACGCGTGCGCGGTGGCGCGGCCGATGCCGCCCGCGCCGCCGGTGATGAGGACGATCTTGTTGTCGAATCGCATGCTGAGCTCCCAAATTTTAGAACGAACGGTCTTGAATAGAGGCCGAGAGAAGCCCCGCCGTCAGGTGGAGAGGGCGGGGTCAGGCGAAGAGGGCGGCGGCCTGGCGGGTCGCGTCGCGGAGGCGGTGGTCGTCGGCGGGGGCGCGGCCGAGGACGCGCATGCCCTGGAACAGGACGAGCAGGAGGCGGGCCAGCGCGCGGGGGTCCTTGTCCGGGGGCAGCTCGCCCTGGGCCCGCGCGCGGGTCAGCGCCGTGGTGAGCGAGGCCTCCAGGAAGTTCCAGCTCGCCTCGACCAGGCGCGCGGCCTCGGGGTCGCGCCCGGCCAGCTCGACCGCGGTGTTCACCACGAGGCAGCCGAGCCGGGGCCGGTCGCGCGCCGACTCCGCGGCGTAGCGCTCGATCAGCGCGCGGACCGCGGGCAGCACGGGCCCGGGCTGCGACAGCGCTTCGGCGATCTTCGGGTCGGTGTCGCGGACGTAGCGTTCGAGGGCCTTCAGGTACAGCTCGCGCTTGCCGCCGAACGTGGCGTAGAGGCTGGCCCGGGCGATGCCGAGGCGGGCCACGAGGTCGGCCATGGAGGTCGCCTCGTAGCCGCGCTCCCAGAACAGCTCCAGCGCGCGCCGCAGCGCGGCGTCCGGATCGAACTCCTTCGCCCGTGCCATGCCGACGACGATAGAGCGTTCAAGAACGAACGGTCAAATATCAGGCCCGGGACGCCATCGGGACGGACGGGCGGTCCAGGTCCATGACGTCCAGCACCGCGCCGTCGGCGGCGAGCGCCTCCACGACCGGTCCCCGGCGGGCGCCCCAGACCACGACGACGTGCCCGTGCTCGGGGACGTCCAGGATCCGCTTGCCGACCCGCACCCGCGCGACCTCGGCCGAGACCCGCAGCCGCGCCTCGTTCACCCACTTGGCGCCCCACGGCAGCAGGCGGTTGGCGTTGCGGACCGTGCGGCCCGACCCGTACTTGAGCAGGTGGCGCCCCATCTCGCCGGACGAGCGGCGCGCCAGCGGTTCCTCGGGGGCCGATCCGCCCGCGCCGCCCAGCTCCATCCACTCGCCGTCGCGGCGGTGGAACGTCCAGCCCTCGATGAACGAGGACGCGGAGTCCCCCCACTGGTACAGGAACGTGACAACGGCGATGTCGCCGTCCTTGTCGAGCCCGAGTGGAAGGTAGTCCCGGCCTTCGGCGAAGGCGACGGGAGCGGGGACGGGAAGACCGTCCCGGAGGAGCCGCAGGCACTCCTCGTGCACCTCGTGGTCGTTCATGATGGGGGACCTCTGATCGTGCAGGCAGGGCAAAGGGCCCTCCCGCGAGAGGGCCCCACGTGAGGTTCACTCTAGAGGTCCGGCTCGTCTGGTTTCACCCGTCTGGCGTACTCCCGACAAGCCTTTGCCATCCGTCCTTCATCTCATGGTCGATCACCGGGCCGCGGGGCCGGAGCGCCCGCGAGGCGAGGACGGCGCACAGGGCGGCCAGCGGCAGTTCCACCCCCGCCGCCAAGGCG
The DNA here is from genome assembly GCF_040674655.1 of Actinomadura sp. NPDC049753. Classification (NCBI taxonomy): domain Bacteria; kingdom Bacillati; phylum Actinomycetota; class Actinomycetes; order Streptosporangiales; family Thermomonosporaceae; genus Actinomadura; species Actinomadura sp. NPDC049753. The sequence continues at coordinate 2,422 of NZ_JBFARL010000372.1, forward strand.
ATCGCCACCGTCCGCTCGGCGCCGGGCGCGGAGGTCGTCACGTCGAACCACGCGTCCACGGCCAGCAGCGTCCCGGCCGCGGCGGCGGCGAGGCCGTGGCGCGGATCGCGGCGGACGAGCAGCACGCCGGTGCCGAGCAGCGCGGCGGCCTCCATCGCGTCCAGCCCCACCCAGGCGGCGGACCAGTTCGACACCGTGGCGGTGGACGGCATGGTGGCGGCGAGCATCCACATCCAGGGCACCAGCGCGGCGGCGCCCCCGATGAACGCCCAGCCGAGCCGCCGGCCTCCCCCCTTCCGCCGCGCGACGGGACCCGGCGGCCCGTACGGTCCGGGGCGCGGACGGCGGCGGACGCTGATCGCGGGACGGGGCGAGGGGGGACCGGGGCGGGTGAGGACGGCGACCATGGGGGACTCCTTCGGACGGTGATCGGTGCGCATCCGCTGCCCGGATGCCTGATCAAAGCCTCTCCGGGATCGGCCGCACGATCAGTAGCGCACCCTTCCGAACCGGGGTGGCACTGGGTTCACCCCCGGCCCTGCACTCTGGTTCATGGCGGCACCCGAAGTGGGGCAATACGGTTTCCCCATGGCATCCCTCTCCGCGGCCCGGCGTGTCCGCGTGCACGCTCCGTGGTCGGCCGCGGCGTGGCGCGACACGGTCTTCGTCGTCTCCGGGGTGCCGCTGCAGCTCGCCGGCTGGCTGATCCTCGGCTCCCTCTGGACGCTCTGGACGCCGGTGCGGCTGACGCCGATCCTCGTGCTCACCTGTGTGTCGGCGGTCCTGCTGCTGCTCGCGCTGCGCCCGCTGACGTCCTGGCAGCGGGAGCGGTGCTGGGCGATGCTCGGCCTCGACATCCCGCGCATGCCCGACTTCGACGGCGGGCGCGCCTGGGACGTGCTGCGCGACCTCCGCTCGCCCGAGCTTTGGCGGGTGCTCCAGTACCACCTGCTGGCCGGGCCGTTCCTCGCCGCCGGCGGGCTGGCCGTCTCCGCGGCGTGGACGGCCGGGCTCGCCCTCGCCACGTCCGGGACCTACGCGTGGGCGGTGCACCCCGGCGACCCGCTGGCCGACCACCCGCAGCGCGTCGCCGTGCTCACCGCGGCCGGCGTGCTGCTCCTGGCCGCGGCGCCGTGTCTTCGAGCTGTGGTGCCTCGCCGTGTCGGCGATCAACGGCTGCGGGCGGTGCCTGGAGTCGCACGAGAAGGTCGTCCGCGAGGCCGGCC
>NZ_JBFARL010000373.1:0-3619 GCF_040674655.1 Actinomadura sp. NPDC049753
GTTCGCCGGGTACGCGGGCTGGTCGCCGGGGCAGCTGCGCTCCGAGGTCGAGGAGGGCTCGTGGTACCTGGTGCCCGCGGAGGCCGGGGACGTGTGGCGGCCGCGGGACAGGGTCGGCGTGACCGTGGAGCCCGCCGGCGGGTCCGCGCGGCCGACGACGGCGCCGCTCGTCCTGGTCGACCTCGCCTGACACTTGTCGTCGAACTGACGATATGTGATCATGGCGGGCATGTCGGTGAACGTCCCGCTCGGTCCGCTGCTCGACCCCGCCTTCCATCTCGGGTCGGTCCCCACCACGTGGGCGGAGCTGCTCGGCTTCGCGACCGGCGCCGTCAACGTGTGGCTCGTCGTCCGGCAGAACATCCTCAACTGGCCGATCGGCATCGCGAACGTGATCCTGCTCGGCCTGGTGTTCCTCGACGGCGGCCTCTACGCCGACGCCGGCCTCCAGGTCGTCTACGTCGCGCTCCAGCTCTACGGCTGGTGGGTGTGGCTGTACGGCGGGGACGGCCGCGACCGGCTCCCGGTGCGGCGCACGCGGGACGCGGAGTGGGCGGCCCTGATCGCCGCGGGCGCCGCCGGCACCGCGTTCCTGACCTGGGCGCTGTCGGCATGGACGGACTCCACCGTGCCGTTCTGGGACGCCCTCACCACCGCGCTCTCCCTCATGGCGACCTACGGGCAGTCGCGCAAGCTGCTGGAGTCGTGGTGGCTGTGGATCGCCGCCGACCTCGTCTACATCCCGCTGTACTTCGCCAAGGACCTCAAGCTCACCAGCGCCCTCTACCTCGTGTTCCTGGCGCTGTGCGTGTCCGGGCTGCTGGCCTGGCGCCGCGACCTGCGTACGCTGCCCCTCGCTCCGGCGGCGGCCGCGTGAAGGGCCGCATGACGCACGAGCACGGCCTGGTCATCGGCAAGTTCTATCCGCCGCACGCCGGGCACCACCATCTCATCGACACGGCCGCCGCGTCCTGCGCCCGGGTGAGCGTCGTCGTGGCGGCGTCCACCGCGGAGAGCATCCCGCTCGCGCTGCGCACGGCGTGGCTGCGCGAGGCGCACCGGCAGCCGCACGTGGAGATCGTCCCGGTGGTGGACGACGCGGAGATCGACTACGAGTCCGACGAGGCCTGGTCGGCGCACGTCGCGGCGTTCCGGGCGGGCCTGGCGATGCGGTCGGGGCTCGGCGCGTCCGTCCCGCCGGTGGACGCGGTGTTCAGCTCGGAGGCGTACGGGCCGGAGCTGGCCGAGCGCTTCTCGGCCGCGCACGTCCCGGTCGACCCGCCGCGCGAGCGCTTCCCGGTGAGCGGCACCGCCGTGCGGGAGGACCCCGTGGCCAACTGGGAGTACCTGTCGCCGCCGGTCCGGGCGTACCTGGCGCGGCGGGTGGTGGTCGTGGGCGCCGAGTCGACCGGCACGACCACGCTGGCCCGCGCGCTCGCGGCCCACTACGCGCGGCGGGGCGGGGTGTGGGAGGCGACCCGGTGGGTGCCGGAGTACGGCCGGACGTTCACCGAGGAGAAGCTGGCCGCCGTCCGGCGGCGGGAGGGCGACCCGTCCCTGCGGCTGGAGGACCTGGTGTGGGAGTCGGCCGAGTTCACCCGGATCGCCGAGCACCACGCGGCCCTGGAGGACGCGGCGGCCCGGTCGGGCTCGCCGCTGCTGGTCTGCGACACCGACGCGTTCGCCACGGTGATCTGGCACGAGCGCTACGTCGGCGCGTCGGCTCCCGAGGTCGAGGCGGTCCACGGCCGGACGCCGCACCACCTGTGGATCGTGACCGATCACACGGGCGTCCCCTTCGAGCAGGACGGCTGGCGCGACGGCGAGCGGATCAGGTCGTGGATGTCGGGACGCTTCCAGGACGAACTGAGGAAGCAGGGCCTCCCCCACCTCACCGTGACGGGCTCCCACGAGCAGCGCCTGGCCGCCGCCGTCGAGGCGACCGACGCCCTGCTCGCCGAGGGCTGGCACTTCAACCCCCCGCTGACCCCCATAGCCCCCGCCCACCAAGCCAACCGGCGTCGGGTCAGCCGGCCCAGCTGATATCGGTGATGTGGAACTCCTTGATATCGCGGACGACCAGATACTCGATGGACGCGTCGATGTCGTCCAGCGAGACCGCATAAGCGACTCCGGCCTCGTCGAGCGGCCTCCCTGGCGGCGGTAACCCCAGGTCGACCGCGACACCACCCTGCCAGGCCAGCTCGCAGAGGTACTCGACAAGGCGGTCTTCGATCTGTTTCGGGAGGGAGGAGTGGAGGATCAGGCCCGCCGTCTCAGAGCAGAAGACCGTCCAGCCGCTCTTGCGAGCGGTCACTCGTTTCCGCTGCGAAAGCGGCGTCCGGCCCTGATCTCCTCCAGGGAGATCTTTCTTCCCGCCCTCATCTCCTCGGTCGCCCTCGCGCGGCGCTCCTCGCGGTCGGGCACCTGGCTGAACATCGCTTCCGCATGCCATCCCGACAGCAGGTTCGTCAGTTCAGGGCCGAACCTGGCGTCCATGACCTCGCCGAGGAACTGATCCCGCTTCTCCCGGGGCAGGCAGTCGGCGATGCCCTTGATCGTCCTCGGGACCCGGTGGACCTGCCCGGGGAGGAGTGGCTCTACGGGCTGTGCGCTCATGTCGCTCCCGTCCGTTCGTCGTCCCCTCTCACCCGTACACCGGAGACCTTACCGGGCCCCACCGACAGCACAGAGGGTCATTTCGCGACACGCAGCGTACTGATCTCCTCCGACCTCGGGGGACGCAAAAGCGGTTTGTAGGCACAGGTGTGTTCCGGGCGCTTCCGATATTCGAGCCGGTCGGCCCTTCACGCGGATGCGGGCGGGCGGGCCCGGGGCTCCTCACCGGCGTCGGCCGGGGGCGCGAGGCGGAACAGGTCCTCGTCGATCCTGTCGAGGGCGAGGCGGACGGCGCCGAGGGCCACCGACTCGTCCCCGAGTTCGGACCCCTCGATCCGGACCGGGCTCAGGGACAGCGGGGCGACCCGCCCGCGCAGCGCGGCGACCAGCGGCGCGCCGGCCCCGGCCAGGGGGCCGCCGACCACGATCATCTCCGGGTCGAGGGCGAGGGCCATCGCCGCGACGCCGCGCGCCATCCGGGCGGCGAGCCGCTCCACCCGGTCCCGCGCCTCGGCGGACCCGCGCCCGGCCGCGTCCAGGACGCGCTCCGCCTCCTCGAACAGGGGGCCGGGTCCGGCGTCCGGCACCAGGGAGGCGGTCGTGTCCCGCAGGCCCAGCTCGTCCAGCATGCCGATCTCGCCCGCCGCCCCCCAGCGGCCCCGGTGCAGGCGGCCGCCGATGATCGCGCCCATGCCGGTGTGCAGGGCGGCGTAGACGCAGACGACGTCGTCGGCGTCGCGGGCGGCGCCGCGCCACCGCTCGGCCATGGCAGCGAGGTTGGCGTCGTTCTCGCCGAGGACGGGGCAGGAGAACGAGCGGCCCAGCTCGCGCGCCAGGTGGACGCCCTCCCACCCGGGCACGACCGTGCAGGACGTGATCGTCCCGTCCGGGGCGACGACGCCGGGGGTGCCGACCGCGACGGCCCGCAGCGACCGCCGGTCGACGCCCGCCCCGGCCAGGCACGCCTTGACCGCGGCGCGCACCGCCGCGATCCGCTCCC
>NZ_JBFARL010000374.1:0-3585 GCF_040674655.1 Actinomadura sp. NPDC049753
GCGGCCGCGGCCGAGGTCCTCGGCCACGTCCCGCAGGAAGTTGCGCGCCCGCCCGTCCCGCCGCGCGCCCGGACGCCGCCCCCTCCGCGACCGTGACGGACCAGGCCGGAACGTTCCAGGAGACCGTGGCCGACAAGCAGGAATCCGCGCCCGAATCCTCCGTCGCCGAACCCTCGGAACCCTCCGAACCCGCCGTCCCAGAGACTCCCGGCCCGGAACCGGCCGACCGCGACGAGACGCCCGCCGAGGACCTCGGGGGCCGCGCCGGCATGTTCCGCTCGCTCCGCAACCACAACTTCCGCCTGTACACGGCGGGCCAGGTCGTCTCCAACACCGGGACGTGGATGCAGCGGATCGCGCAGGACTGGCTCGTCCTCGATCTCGCCCACGGCAGCGGCACCGCGCTCGGCATCACGACCGGCCTGCAGTTCCTGCCGATGCTGCTGTTCGGCCTCTGGGGCGGCGTCATCGCCGACCGCTACTCCAAGCGCCGCGTGCTGATGCTGACGCAGGTGTCGATGGGCGTGCTCGCGCTGGTCCTCGGCCTCCTCGCGATCTCCGGCACGGCGCAGGTGTGGCACGTGTACGTGCTGGCGTTCGGGCTCGGCGTCGCGACCGTCGTGGACAACCCGACCCGCCAGTCCTTCGTGGTCGAGATGGTCGGCAAGCGCGACCTGCCGAACGCGATCGCGCTGAACAGCGCCACCTTCAACGGCGCGCGGCTGCTCGGCCCGGCCGTCGCCGGGGTGCTGATCGCGCTGATCGGCACCGGCCCCGTCTTCCTGGTGAACGCCGCGTCGTTCGGCGCGGTCCTCTTCGGCATCTACGCCATGCGGACGGACGAGCTGCACCAGGCCGCCCCCGTCAAGCGCGCCAAGGGCCAGCTCCGCGAGGGGCTCCGCTACGTGCGCGGGCGCCGCGACCTGATGCTCGTGCTCATCCTCGTCGGGTTCCTCGCCACGTTCGGGATGAACTTCAACACCACGGTCGCGCTGGTGGCGAAGCAGGTCTTCCACACCGGAGCCTCCGCGTTCGGCCTCGCGTCCAGCATGCTGGCGCTCGGCGCGCTCAGCGGCGCCCTGCTGGCCGCCCGCAGGGTCGCCCGGCCCCGGCTGCGGCTGCTGGTGGCGATGGGCCTGGCGTTCGGGGCGCTGGAGGTCCTCACCGGCCTGATGCCCACGTACTGGTCGTTCCTGGCGCTGCTGGTGCCGACCGGGATCGCGATGATGACGATCATGACGGCGGCGAACGCGTCCGTCCAGCTCGGCGTCGCGCCCGAGATGCGCGGCCGCGTCATGGCCCTCTACATGCTGGTGTTCCTCGGGACGAACCCGCTGGGCGCGCCCGCGGTCGGCTGGCTGGCCGAGCACTTCGGCGCGCGGGCCTCCCTCGTCCTCGGCGGGCTGGTCTCCGCGGTCGCCGCCCTCGCCGTCGGCGCCCTGGCCCTGCGGTGGAGGACCGACGAGCAGAGGGCCGCGTCGTCGGGGCACGGGACCGTGCGTCCCGCCCTCGCCCGGCTCCGCCGCGCCCGGGTCGCCGAGCGGTAAAGCGTTCGCACGGGCCCCATAAGACCGGCACGGTACGGCGATTCGGTTGGCCCTATTTGCGTGACAAGGTACGCCGCCTGCTGAAAGGCTGGCGGGGTGGCCCTGTGGAAGCGTTCATGAGGCTTTTCGTGGCGCTCGTCCCGCCGACGGACGTTCTGGACGAGCTCGCGGAGGCGGTCCGGCCCCATCTCGGCACGGTCCCCGAGCTGCGCTGGATCCGGCGTGATCTGATGCACGTCACGCTGACGTTCCTCGACGAGGTCGACGAGCGCACCTTGGAGCGCCTGCTCCCGAGGCTGGAGCGCGCCGTCCGCCGCCACGAGCGGATGACGCTGTCGCTGGCGGGCGCGGGCGCGTTCCCCGGCAACGGAGCGCACGCCCGCGTCCTGTGGACGGGCCTGTACGGCGACCGCCGCGCCCTGGCGAGGCTGGCCGCCTCCACCACCGCCGCGGGCCGCCGGGTCGGGACGATCCCCGACAAGCACCGCGGCTTCCGCCCGCACATGACGCTGGCGCGGTCGCGGCGGCCCGTGGACGTGCGGTCGCTCGTCGAGGCGCTGTCATCGTTCGCGGGCATGCCGTGGACGGCGGACTCGGTCCACCTGATGCGCAGCCACCTGCCCGGCAAGGACAACGTCCAGCTGGAGTACGAGGCGCTGATGACGTGGCCGCTGCGTCACAGCTCCGGCGGCGGAGGGGCGGGACGGTCGGCGTCCGGCGGGCCCCAGGGGACCCCGTAGCGCTCGCAGGCGCGGCGCAGCTCGCCGAGGTCGGGCGGGAACGTGATCTGGCGCAGCACCCGCCCGGAGGGCCCCCACACCACCAGGCGGGGCATCCGCTCGACCGCGTCGTCGATGCCGACGCCGCCGAGGCGGTCGCGGGCCAGGTCCCACTCGACCCGGCCGCGCCGGGTGATGACGGCGACCCCGGCGGACGACACGCGCAGCTGCGACCGGTTGCGGTCGTACAGCCAGTAGCCGAGGAGCCCGACCAGGGCCCCGGCCGGCATCGACCACATCGCCGTGGCGTTGAACCCGCCCAGATCTGGGCCGAGCCACACCGCGCCCAGAAGCGCCACCGCCTCGCACAGCAGGACGCTCATGCCGTAGGTGCCGACGCGGGACCGGCGGGTGGCGTCCAGGACCGTGCCCGGCGCGGTCACCGGGCTGGGCGGGGTGTGGGCGGGGAAGACGAAACCGGACTCCTCCGACGGCTCCGGCCGGGACGCCGCGCCCTCGTGCGCGGCGCCCTGCGCCGACAGGGCCGCGGCGGGCTCGGGGTCGGGGGCCGACAGCGAGGACATGGCCGAGTGGAACGCGGCGCTCAGGTAGGCGTCGTACTCGGCGTCGTTGACGGGGAGCCCGGCGCGGCGGGCGGAGTCGCGCAGGTCGGTGCGGGAGATCCGCAGCGCCGAGAGGGGGGCGGAGAAGAACTCGTCGCCGTCGGAGTCGTACAGCCGGACCCAGGCGTGCCCGGAGACGGTCAGCAGCTCGATGCCGCCGATGCGGTCCTGGGGCATCTTCAGCACCACGTCGCCGGCGGCGTCGGCCCAGCCGAGCCCGTCGCCCTCCACGACCAGGCGCCCGCCGGGCACCTGCGCGAAGATCTCCGGCAGCCCTTCGAGCCCGTAGTCGGGACGGCGCGGCGACCGCGCCCCGGGAGTGATCACGCGGTAGCCGTGGTCGTCGAGGGCGTGCGCGAGCTGGAAGCCGTCCAGGCCGTGGGCGGGCAGCCGGGCGACCAGCTCCAGCCGGTGCCCGAACGCCAGCGCGGCGAGGTCGGCGCGGCGTGGCTCGCCGCTCACCGGGTCCAGCCGCAGGCCGGGCCCGACGACGACCGCGGCGACGTTCTCGGCGCGCAGGTCCTGGGTCTCGCGGCGGCGGCCGGGGCGGGCCCGCACCAGCAGCCGCTCCGCCGTGATCGTCCAGCGGACCTGCGCGGCCCGCAGCAGCCGGCGGCGGACCAGTTGCGTACCGCTGGAGTCCGCGAGTTCGGCGATCAGCCGGATCAACTGGCGGTGGAAGTCCGCTGGCGGGCG
>NZ_JBFARL010000375.1:0-3578 GCF_040674655.1 Actinomadura sp. NPDC049753
CGGCGGGGACGGTGAGGGACGCGGCGGCCGCCAGGGCGGCCACGGCGGCCGTGCGGCGGCGGATCCGCGATCGTCCCGGCGGCGCCGGCGGACGGGACGGGGACGTATGCGAGGGCGACGGGGAGCGCAACACCGGACCTCCAGACGAACGCGGCGCCCCTACGGTGCCATCGATCTTCGGCCCGCGCCAGCGTCCGCACCGGCCGACCCCGGTCGCGCCCGGTCCCGGCGGGCCACCGCGCCACAAAGATCATTAAGCGCTTTCTTCATTGGAAATGAGGCGTATTCGCTCGGAACGCTCCACCAGAAAGGGATTCGGTCTCCCTGTGCCGAGCGTGAGGGATCCGCTGCTACACGTCGCCGACCTGCGAGGGTTGGCAGGATCCGACAACCGCCTGACCACACTAATCACCCACAAAACGTTGCTATTTCGCCCATACTTGGTGAATTCTTAGGGACTTCAGCAAGCCGTCACCTCGCGAACAGCGGCGCGGGTTCAGGCCCTGGGGGATCACCTATGACCTTGGACATGCGCATGCGCAACAACATGTTCCGCCGGCTGCCGGTCGAGCAGGCGACCGGCCGGCTCTACGGCGGCCGGCACCGGCTCCGCGTGGTGTACCGGACCCGCGACCTCGTCGTGCTCGGCCTCGGCGTCATGATCGGATCCGGCATCTTCAAGATCGCCGGCGAGCAGGCGTCCTCCACGGCGGGGCCCGGCGTGCTCGTGTCGTTCCTCATCGCGGGCGGGGTGTGCGTGCTGGCGGCGCTCGCCTTCGCCGAGCTCTCCTCGATCATCCCGGTCGCGGGCAGCGCGTACTCCTTCAGCTACGTCGCGTTCGGCGAGGTCTGGGCGTGGGTCGTCGGCTGGGCCCTGATCATGGAGCTGCTGCTGGCCGCGTCGGTGCTCGCCCGGGTCTGGTCCCTCTACGCGACGCAGGCGCTGCACGACTTCGGGGTGCCGATCCCGAGCGGGCTCGGCGACCTGATCGGACAGCAGAAGGGGCCGGACGTGTTCGCGCTCGGCATCCTGCTGCTGGTCGTCCTGATGCTCGCCGGCGGCAGCCGGATGAGCCTGAAGACGCTGTGGTTCATGGTGCTGGCCAAGGTCATCGTGATCGGGCTCGTCATCGCGACCGCGCTGAAGTTCTTCCACCCCGGCAACCTCACCCCCTTCCTGCCGCCCTCCCAGCCCGCGCCCGCGGGCGAGAAGACGGTGCTGGACGCCGTGCTCGGCGCCGTCGGCGGCGGCACCCCGCACGTGTTCGGGACCTGGGGCATGCTCGCGGCGGCGCCCGCGATCGCGTTCGCCTACATCGGGTTCGACCTGATCGCGACGGCCTCGGAGGAGACCGACGACGCGCCCCGCAAGGTCCCGCGCGGCATCATCACCGCCCTGGTCACCGCGATCGTGCTGTACGTGGCCGTGGCGTTCGCGCTGGTCGGCATGATGGGGATGGACGGCATCGCCCAGCTGAACCCCGACAAGCTGCTGCTCGCCGCGGCCTTCGACTCGGTCGGCGCGGGCGCGATGGGCAAGATCGTCGACGTGGGCGCGATGCTCGCGCTGACCACCGTGATCCTGGTGCTGATGATCAGCCTGACCCGGGTGGTGTTCTCCATCTCGCGCGACGGCCTGCTGCCGCGCCCCCTGGCCGCGATGAGCCGCTACAAGGTGCCGTCCCGCGCCACGCTCGTCGCCGGCGGCGCGGCGGTGGTCATGTCGCAGACGGTCGACGTGCTCACGCTGGAGCAGCTCGTCGTGATCGGCACCCTGTTCGCGTTCCTGTTCGTCGCGGCGGCGGTGCTTGCGCTGCGCCGCTCCCGGCCCGACCTGCACCGCCCCTTCCGGATGCCGGCCGCGCCGCTGGTCGTCCTCGTGACCATCGTCGCGGTAGGCTGGCTGATGCTGAACCTGAACGTCCGGACCTGGGGGTACTTCGCCGTCTGGATGGGCGTCGGGCTCGTCCTCTACATGATCTACGGGCGCCGCAAGAGCCAGATGAAGCTCCTCCTGGACGCGCCGCCCGAGCGCCCGGCCGCCGCGCGGCTCGCCCCGGCCCCGCCGCCCGGCATGGCGCACCCGCCCGGCACGGCGCCTCAGCCCGGCATGGCACCGCCCCCGCGCATGGCGCCCCCGCCCGGTCCGCGGGACGTCCACTCCTCCCCCGGGCCCTACGGGACGGGGACCTGGCCCGCCGAACGGCGCCCCGGCGCGCCCGAGAGCCCCTACCCGACCGGCCGGTACTCGACGGGACGGCAGCCGGGCGGCCAGTTCGCCCGCGACCCCCGCCTTCCCGGCGAGCGCGCCCCGGAGCGCTACCCCTCCGCCCGCTCCGACGATCCGTACACGCTCGATCCGGGCCCCCCGGACCCGTACGGCCCGCGGGACGGGAGCGGTCAGAGCGGGGAGCACCAGGAGCCGCCGCACGGCGGCCGGCACCGCCGCTGAGGCCGCACCGCGGAACTTCTGTTTTGTGAAGTTCCGCCCAAACCCGGCCCACTGAACGACGGGCCCGCCGAACAGACGAGGGCGCCGCCCCCTCCCCGGGGCGGCGCCCTCGTCTCGTCTCCGGAGGAAGGGACTGGACAGCGGCCCCGGTCCGGGTTATGTTCTTCTCATAGCGAGATGAACTCAGCTTGAGACTTACTCAGTCCGAGATCGACGGGAGGCGGGCGGATGGCCCCGGAACCGAGGCGCGACGAGAGCGACTTCCTCGCGAACTACGACCCGCGCGACTACGCCCCGGTCGCCGTGACGGTGGACGTGGTCGCGCTCACCATCCGCGACGGGGCCCTCCACGTCCTGCTCGTGCGGCGGGGGAACGCCCCCTACGAGGGGATGTGGGCGCTGCCCGGGGGCTTCGTCCAGGCGGGCGGCCCGCTGCAGGGAACCGACGCCGAGGACCTGCCCGACGCGGCCGTCCGGGAGCTGGCCGAGGAGACCGGGCTCAGCGCCAAGGGCGGCGCGCTCGGCCGGGTGCATCTGGAGCAGCTCGGAACCTACGGCTCCCCCGGCCGCGACCCGCGGATGCGCGTCATCTCCGTCGCCTACCTGGCGTTCGCGCCCGAGCTGCCGGACCCCGAGGCGGGCGGCGACGCGGCCGACGCCGCGTGGTCGCCGGTGGACGCGCTGGGCCTGGCCGACTCGGGGCGCCAGCGCCCCGGCACCACCCGCCGGCTGGCGTTCGACCACGCGCGGATCCTGTCGGACGGGCTGGAGCGGGCCCGCGGGAAGCTGGAGTACACCCCGCTCGCCACGGCGTTCTGCGACGGCGAGTTCACCATCCCCGAACTGCGCTCGGTGTACGAGGCGGTGTGGGGCGAGGAACTGCACGCCGGCAACTTCCACCGCAAGGTCTTGTCCGTCCCGGGGTTCGTGGAGGGCACCGGCGCCACGTCCGACCGTGGCGGCCGCCGCGGCGGCCCGCGGCCCCGCCTCTACCGCGCGGGCGACGCCCGGCTCCTGCACCCGGCCCTGCTGCGGCCGAGCCGGGAGGAGGAGATCAGATGAGCGAAGCGAACCGGGGGGCGTGGGGGGGGGGGCCCCCCCAAGGGCCACAGAATATCGAAGCGAA
>NZ_JBFARL010000376.1:0-3545 GCF_040674655.1 Actinomadura sp. NPDC049753
AGCTCGCGCTGGACGGACGCCGAGGAATCCAGCTCGACGATCTTCAGCACGTTGATCAGCTTGTTCAGCTGCTTGGTGACCTGCTCCAGCGCCGCCGCCGAGGCGCACGCGCCGCAGGTCCCGGCCCCGGCTTCGGCGGCCGTCCCGGCCGCGTCCCCCGCCGGGACGCACGAGACGGCGGCGCACGAGACGGCGGTGACGGAGGGCTGGGCGCGGCTGCTCGCGGCCATGGTCGTGGTGGCCGGCGTCGGAGTCGTGATCATGCTGCCGATCGCGGGCCTCGCCCTGACGCTGGCCGCGGTGACGCTGCTGCGGGTGGCGGGCACGACGGCGCGCGGCTGGGCGTGGGCGGTCGGGCGGACGCTGCTGACCGTCCCCTACGCGGCGGTGTTCACGGTCGCCGTCCCGCTCGGGCTCGCCGTGGTGTCGGCGGTCGGCGGGAAGCTGGACTCGCTGACGTCCTGCGCGTTCGGCGCGGGCGCGGGGGCCGCCGTGCTGTGGACGGCGCCGGGCGTCAGCGCTCCGCGGCGCCAGCTGGAGCGGATGTTCCTGCCGGTGGCGCGGCGGCCGCGCGCGGTCGCCGCCGCGGTCGTGGGCCTCGGCGTGCTGTGCCTGCTCGTCGGCGTCGGCGCGATGACGCTGACGCCGAGCTTCTCCCCGACCTACGGCCTGCAGCGGACGCTGGAGAGCTCGATGGACCGCCTCCAGCACGCCGTCAACGGGGTCTGAGGCATGATGTCCGTCACGTCCGGTTCGGGACGCTTCATGCACCGCAAACCCGCCGCACACGTGGGTAAGGTCTCACGAACTGGGATTTGCCAGTGGGCTACCGACGAGTAACATTATCGTGCACGGCCGAACCGGGGACCCGGCTCCGAAGCACGTTCGGGTGTTTGGCAGGCTGTGACTGCGAAAGCGCATGTCCGCGTCGACCCGCCATGGGCGGCGCCCCTCTGCCGCTTACCTCAGCGGCCAACTGAGTGCAGGGAGGTCGGCCACCGGCCATGAACATCGTCGTCCTGGTGAAGCAGGTTCCCGATACGGAGAGCCCGCGCAAGCTGAAGTCCGATGACAGCACGCTCGACCGCGCCGCGGCGGACGGAGTCATCAACGAACTCTGCGAGTACGCCATCGAAGAGGCGCTGCGCATCAAGGAGGCCCACGGCGGCGAGGTGACCGTCCTCACCATGGGCCCCGACAAGGCCACCGACTCCATCCGCAAGGCGCTGGCGATGGGCGCCGACAAGGCCGTCCACCTCCTCGACGACGGCCTCGCGGGCTCCGACGCGCTGCAGACCTCGTACGCGCTGGAGCAGGCGCTCGGACGCACCGGGTTCGACTTGGTCGTCCTCGGCGCCGAGTCCACCGACGCGCGCACCGGCATGATCGCCGCGATGCTCGCCGAGCGCCTCGGCGTCCCGCAGCTCTCGCTCGCCAACAAGGTCGAGATCGACGGGACGTCCATCAAGGTGCAGCGGCAGACCGACTACGGCTTCGACCGGGTCGAGGCGAGCCTGCCCGCGGTCGTGTCCGTGGTGGAGAAGATCAACGAGCCGCGCTACCCCTCGTTCAAGGGGATCATGGCGGCCAAGAAGAAGCCGGTCGAGACGCTCGGCCTCGGCGACGCCGGCATCGACGCGTCGCGGGTCGGCCTGGCGAACGCCGCGACCGAGGTGGTCGACTTCGCCGAGGCGCCGCCGCGGGCGAAGGGCGAGATCGTCACCGACGAGGGCGACGGCGGTGCGAAGATCGCCGAGTTCCTCGCGTCGAAGAAGTTCGTCTGACCGAGGAAGGGGATTGCAACAATGGCCGAGATTCTCGTCCTCGTCGACCACGTCGACGGTGAGGTCAAGAAGGTCACGCTCGAACTGCTGACGCTGGCGAACCGGCTCGGCGAGGCCGCCGCCGTATGGGTCGGCCCGGGCTACGAGAACGCCAAGGACAGGCTCGCCGAGTACGGCGCCGGCAAGGTCTACGTGGCCGCCGACGAGGAGCTGGCCTCCTACGTCGTCGCCCCGAAGGCCGCGCTGCTGGCCCAGCTCATCAGCGAGAAGTCCCCGGCCGCGGTGCTGGTGGCCGCGACCGGCGAGGGCAAGGAGATCGCGGGCCGCCTCGCCGTCAAGACCGGCTCCGGCGTGCTCACCGACGTCGTGGACGTCGCCGACGGCTTCGTCGGCGAGCACTCCATCTTCGGTGGCGCGATCATCGCGCACGCCAGGGTGCGGACCGGCACGCCGATCATCGCGGTGCGGCCGAACTCCGTCGCCCCCGAGGCGTCCCCGGCCACCCCGGCCGAGGAGCAGGTGTCGGTCACGCTCTCGGACGCCGACAAGGGCGCCCGGATCGTGGAGAAGGTCGTCCAGGAGAAGGGCGAGCGCCCGGACCTGACCGAGGCCGCGATCGTGGTCTCCGGCGGCCGCGGCGTCGGCGGCGCCGAGAACTTCAAGATCATCGAGGGGCTGGCCGACTCGCTCGGCGCGGCCGTCGGCGCCTCCCGCGCCGCGACCGACGCCGGCTGGTACCCGCACTCGTTCCAGGTCGGCCAGACCGGCAAGACGGTGTCGCCGCAGCTGTACATCGCGGTCGGCATCTCCGGCGCCATCCAGCACCGGGCCGGCATGCAGACCTCGAAGACCATCGTCGCGGTCAACAAGGACCCCGAGGCGCCGATCTTCGAGCTCGTCGACTACGGCGTGGTGGGCGACCTGTTCCAGGTCGCGCCGCAGCTCACCGAGGAGATCAGCAAGCGCAAGTGATCTCGCGCGGACGGCCCGGCGACGCTCGCGTCGCCGGGCCGCCGTCGTTCAGGAGCGCTTCGGCGCCGGGTACGGAACGGCCTTGAGCAGCGCGGGCTTCAGAATGTCGTTGACCTCGGCGTAGGGGAGCACGTTGTCGAGCTGCCCGCACGCCGACTCGTACCCCAGGGTCGAGAGGTAGAAGGCCACGCGCAGTCCGGTCGGGGTGAGGGCCGTGGTGACCTCGCCGGACCTGACGAATGCGGACGGGTTGTCGGTGCCCTGCGGCAGTCCGGCGCCGCCCGGCCCGCCCCTGCCGCAGTAGGCGCCCCCGGGCTGGCGGGCCTTGATCCTGCCGTCCAGCGGCCTGAGGCCCTGCTCGGTCGGGACGCGGAACAGGTCGAGCGGACGGTAGGAGGCGCCGGTCCGCAGGTCGACGGTGGCCGCCTGCGACTGGTCCCATCCCGTCCCGCGCTCGCCGCGCAACTCGACCTTGTACCAGACCGACAGCAGCCGGTCGTTGCGCAGGAGGATCGCCGGCGTCACGACATCGGTGTAGGCGCCACGGCCGATGTCCTTCAAGCCGTTGCGGGTCTTCGCCCAGCGCTGTTCGAGCGGCGCCCGCAGCGCCTGGTTGATCTTCCGGTTGAGCGCGGCGTCCCCGCCCGTGACGCGCACGACCCGGCCCTGCGCCTGGAACGTCATCCCGCCGCCTCCTCGGCATCCAGGTCTGGCACCACTTCGAGCACCTGCTGCTGCTGGTGCAGGCGATGTCCGACTCCTACATCGCCGGACGTCCCGCGCCGACGA
>NZ_JBFARL010000377.1:0-3541 GCF_040674655.1 Actinomadura sp. NPDC049753
GGCGGACGCGCCGCAGCGGCGCGCCAGCTCCAGCGCCTGCGGCGACACGTCGACCGCCACGACCCGCGCCCCGGCCGCCGCGGCGATCATCACGGCGGACAGCCCGACGCCGCCGCAGCCGTGCACCGCCGTCCACTCGCCGGCGCGCACCCGTCCCTGCGCGAGGACGGCGCGGAACGCGGTGGCGAACCGGCAGCCGAGCGCGGCCGCGGTCGTGCAGGCCATCTCGTCGGGCAGGGGGACCAGGTTCACCTCGGCGGCGTCGATCGCGACGTAGTGGGCGAACGAGCCCCAGTGCGTGAAGCCTGGCTGGGTCTGGGCCTCGCAGACCTGCTGGTCGCCCGCCAGGCAGGAGGGGCAGCGGCCGCAGGCGCACACGAACGGGACGGTCACGCGGTCGCCGGGGCGCACTCCGGTGACGCCGGCGCCGGTCTCCTCGACCGTGCCCGCCAGCTCGTGCCCCGGGACGTGCGGAAAGGCGCGGATGTCGGGATCATGGCCCTGCCAGCCGTGCCAGTCGCTGCGGCACACGCCCGTGGCCTCGACCCGGACCACCGCGCCGCCGGGCGGCGCCGCCGGGTCGGGCAGCTCCCTGATCTCCAGCGGCCCGGCGAAGGCGTCGTAGGCGACCGCCAGCACTAGAACTCGAAGCCGCCGGGGCGGCCGTTGCGGTCGGCGATCAGGCCGGCGAGGGTCGCGACGGCGATCTCGGCGGGCGTCCTGGAGCCGATGTTGAGGCCGATCGGGCGGTGCACGCGGGCGATGTCGGCCGCGGGGACGCCGAGTTCGGTGAGGGCCGGGATGTGCGGCGCGGGGTGCCGCGGGTTGCCCATGACGCCGACCCACCGGACCGGCTGCGTCAGCACGTCGCGCAGGACCGGCCCGAGCTCGGGCCGGTGGTGGTCGGTGACGACGACGTCGGCGGTGGCGTCCAGGGGCGGCAGGTCGGCCGTGCCGTCGCGGTCCTTGTCGGGGTCGACGAGGAACGTGCGGTAGCCGAGGTCGGCGGCGTAGCGCAGCAGGTGGTCGGCGACGGGGCCGGCGAACACCGCGACCAGCGTCCGTTCCTCCGTCTCGTGCCGGGCGTCGCCGTGCGCGACGGCGCAGGAGGAGTCGTGCTCGTGCGGTGCGGCCATACCGGAAGTCTGCCCCGCTCGGCGCCGGATGGTCCAGCGGCCACGCCCTCGGCCCGGACGCGCCGTGACCCGGCGCGCCGCGAACCCGTGCCGCCGGAACCTGGAACTCTCGCGCGGGAACGGGTATGCCTTCTGTCTAGACTGCTGTCACCCGGCGGCCACAGGAGGGACCGTGATCGCGAGACCGGAGGGCGGGCCCCGCGTCGTGGTGGGGGTGGACGACTCCGCGGGTGCGCGCTGCGCGCTCTCCTGGGCGATCGGCGAGGCGCGGCTGCGCCGGCTGCCGCTGCTGGTCGCGCACGCCGCGCCGCTGCCCCCGCACGTGTCGGCGGCGGGCCAGCTCGGCTGCGGGATCACCGAGGCGCTGCGCGGCTCCGGCGCCGAGCTCATCGCCCGGCTGCTGGCGGAGGTGTGCGGCGGCCCGCCCGAGGGCGTGGAGATGACCGCGCTGGCGCTCGTCGGGGAGCCGGGCGCGACACTGGTGCGCCTCGCGGGAGACGACGACATCCTGGTCGTCGGGCACGGCGCCCGGGGCCCGTTCTCGCGGCTGCTGCGCCCGTCGGTGCGGCTGCACTGCGCCCGCAGGGCCCGCGCGACGCTGGTGTGCGTGCGCCCGCCCGCGTTCGACACGCTGCTGGAGAACCTGACGGTGCGGGACGAGTCGCCCGAGAGCGCCCCCGACTCCCGCTTCCGGAGGCTGGGCCGCCGCCTCCGCCTCCCGCTCTGACCGGGGCGGCGCGCATAGGCTCTCCCCCATGCGCAAGTACGTCATCATCGGCGCTGTCGGCAGCGGCAAGGGCACGCAGTCCGGGCTCCTCGCGCGCGATCTGGACATCGTCCACATCAGCGTCGGCGACATCTTCCGCTGGCACGTCAAGAACCACACCAAGCTCGGGGCCCAGGTGCGGCGCGTCATGGCGTCCGGCGAGCTGGTCGGGGACGATCTCGCGGAGAGCGTCGTGCGGGACCGGCTCGCCCAGCACGACTGGAACTACGGGTTCGTGGTCGACGGGTTCCCGCGCAGCCGGCGGCAGACGGAGTTCTTCCTGGAGAGCTACGACATCGACGGCGTGATCCATCTGGACCTCCCGGACGAGGAGGTCCGCCGGCGGGTGCTGGCCCGCCGGCTGTGCAACGGGTGCGGGATGGACTACAACCTGATCGCGGACCGCCCGACGCAGGAGGGGCGCTGCGACGTGTGCGGGGGCGAGCTGGTGTCCCGCGAGGACGACACGGAGGAGGCGCTCGCCGAGCGGCTGCGCGACTACCACGAGAGGACCGACCCGATCCTGGAGCTGTTCGGCCGCAAGGAGTACGTGGTCACCGTCGACGCGCGGCCGGGCATCGACGAGGTGCAGCGGACGCTGCGCGAGAGGCTCGGCCTGCCGATGCCATGACTCCTTCCTCCGAGACGGCCTCGCCGGTGGTGGAGCTGGCGGACGAGCGGGCGGCGCGCCGGGCGCTGCGGCTGTTCCTGAAGCGCGACGACCTGATCCATCCGGAGCTGCCGGGCAACAAGTGGCGCAAGCTCCGGCACAACATCGGGCCGGCGCGCGAGCACGGGACGCTCCTGACCTTCGGCGGCGCCTACTCCAACCACATCCGGGCCGTCGCGGCGGCGGGCGCGATGTACGGCTTCGCGACCATCGGCGTGATCCGCGGCGAGGAGCGCCTGCCGCTGAACGCCACGCTCGCGCACGCCCGGCGCATGGGCATGCGCCTCGCCTACATGGACCGCGCGACCTACCGGCGCAAGCACGAACCCGACGTCGTCGAGGCCCTGCGCGAGCGGTGGGGCGACTTCTACCTCCTGCCGGAAGGCGGGAGCAACGCGCCGGCCGTCCGGGGCTGCGCCGAGCTTGGCGCGGAGGTGCGGGGCTTCGACGTGGTGTGCTGCCCCTGCGGGACGGGCGGGACGCTGGCCGGGCTCGCCGCCGGCCTGTCCCCGCGGCAGCGCGCCGTCGGGTTCTCCGTGCTGAAGGGCGGCTTCATGACGGGCGAGGTGGAGCGCCTCCAGCGCGAGACCTACGGCGGGCGGCGCGGGGACTGGAGCGTCCAGGACGACTTCCACTTCGGCGGCTACGCGAGGACCACCCCCGAACTGGACGCGTTCGCCGACGACTTCGCCGGCCGCTACGGGATCGTCCTCGACCGGATCTACACCGCGAAGATGATGTTCGGCGTCCTCGCGCTGGCCCAGCGCGGCGCGTTCCCCGAGGGCGCCCGGGTCCTGGCGGTCATCACCGGGTAGCCGGGCGGCCCCCGCGCTCTCGGGGCGGGGCCGCCCGTGCACCGTCACGCGCCGCCGGTGAGGCACGTCCGAGACGTCCTGGACCAGCACCAGGTCGGTGGGGACGACCACCTCCCAGGGCTTGGAGCCCGCCGGGTACGGGACGCCGTTGTCG
>NZ_JBFARL010000378.1:0-3471 GCF_040674655.1 Actinomadura sp. NPDC049753
GGCGGCCGTCTCCCTGGAGGCGCCGATCGAGGTCCCCGCCGCCAGGGGCTGCGGCCCGTTCGGCATGCTCGGCCGCCGACGTCGCGCACGTCGGGCAGCGCCACGCCCGGCTCGGTGTGCAGGGCGAGCGCCAGCGCCGGCAGCGTCGTCACGGCCAGGCCCCGCGCGACCAGCCGCTGGATCGCGACGTGGTCCTCGGTGGCGAAGGCGATGTCGGGGGTGAACCCGGCGCGGGCGCACGCCCACCGCAGATGGTCGCGGCACCGCGCGCAGCCCGACGCCCACGTCTCCCCGGCCAGGTCCTCCAGCCGCGGCCGCTCCGCCGACGCCAGCGGATGCGCCGCCGGGACCAGCAGCCGCAGCGGATCCTCGAACAGCACGACCTCCCGGAACCGCGCGTCGGTCTCGGGCGGCACGGACGCGTGCCGGAACACCACCGCGACGTCGGCCTCCCCAGCGCGCAGCAGCGCCAGAGCCTCGGGCGGCTCGGCGTCCACCAACGTCACCGACACCCCCGGCGCGCGGGCCCGCAGCCGGACCAGGGCGTCGGGCATCAGACCGCCCGCCGCCGTGGGGAACACCGCGGCCCGCACCCGGCCGGCGCGCAGCCCGGCGATCGCGGCGATCCGCTCCTCGGCGTCGCCCATGCGGGCCAGCACGTCCTCGACGTGCTCGACCAGGACCCGGCCCGCCTCGGTCAGCCGCACGCCCCGGCCGTGCCGCACCACCAGGGGAGTGCCGACCTCGGCCTCCAGGCGCGCGATGTGGTGCGACACCGCGGGCTGGGTGTAGGCCAGGGACCGGGCGGCGGCGGTCATCGACCCGAGCCGCGCCACCTCGCGCAGGATCCGGCCTCGATGCAGGTCCAGCATCGCCGCAAGGTATCAACCGCGCTGATGGGACGCCAAGAAAACCGTACTTTGTGCTATGGCAGGCCGGTGCTCCACGATCGGGGACATGACCCTTTCCCTGCCGCAGGCGCAGCGCGAGTTCGGCGCCGGCGTCGCCTTCCTCAACACCGCCACCTACGGGCTGCCGCCGCGCGCCGCGCACGAGGCGATGCTCGCCGCCGAGCGCGACCGGGCCGCCGGGGTGCTGGACCCCCGCGCGCTGGACGAGGCGGTCACGCGCTCCCGGGAGGCGTTCGCGCGGCTGCTGGGCGTCCCGGCCGACCGGGTCGCGTGCGGCCCGCAGGTGTCCTACTTCACCGGGCTGGTCGCGGCGTCCCTGCCCGCCGGCGCCGAGGTCCTGGTCGCCGACGGCGACTTCACCTCGCTGCTGTTCCCCTTCGCCGCCCGCCCCGACCTGAGCGTCCGGTCGGTCCCGCTGGAGCGGATCGCCGAGCACCTCGGCGCGGGCACCGGCCTGGTCGCGGTGTCGGCGGTGCAGTCCGCCGACGGCCGCATCGCCCCCATGGACGAGATCATCGCCGCCGCCCGCGCGCACGGCGCCCGCGTCCTGCTGGACGCCACCCAGGCCGCCGGATGGCTGCCGCTGCCCGCCGACCGCGTCGACTGGCTGGTCGCCGGCGGCTACAAGTGGCTGCTCGGCCCGCGCGGGACCTGCTTCCTGGCCGGCACCCGCGAGGCCCTGGACGCCCTGCCCGCCATCGGCGCCGGCTGGTACGCCGGCGCCGACATCTGGGACTCCATCTACGGGCTGCCGCTGCGCCTGGCCGGCGGCGCCCGCCGCCTGGACCTGTCCCCGGCGTGGCAGTGCTGGGCCGGGCACGCCCCCGCCCTGGAACTGCTGGAGCAGGTCGGGATCCCGGCGATCCACGACCACGACGTGGCGCTGGCGCGCCGGTTCGCCGCCGGTCTCGGCCTCCCGCCGGGAGACTCGGCGATCGTGTCGGTGCCCGTCCCCGACGGCGCCGCCGACCTGCTGCGCCGCAACGGCGTCATCGCCGGCGTGCGGGCCGGGCGGCTGCGCTGCGCGTTCCACCTCAGCACCACCGAGGCCGACGTCGACAAGTCGGTCGGACTGCTCGCCCCGCTCGTGCACGCCGCAGGGTGAAGTTCTTACAAGGTTCGAACAAGGTGCCTTGACCGGCCCGTCCGAGCGGCCCTGGCCGGGCCCCGCGCTCTACGTTCGTGCGCATGAACGTACTGCTCACCGGGTCGGCCGGGTTCATCGGCTCCCACATCGCCGAGGCCCTGACCGCCGCCGGCCACCGCGTCCGCGGGCTCGACACGCGCCCCGACGGGCTCGGCGACCCGCCCGCCGACGTCCGCGACGCCGCCGCGGTCGCACGGCGGCTTCGGGGCGTCGACGCCGTCTGCCACCAGGCCGCCAAGGTCGGTCTCGGCGTGGACTTGTCCGACCTGCCCGACTACGCCTCCGTCAACGTGCAGGGCACCGCCGTGCTGCTGGCCGAGATGGCCCGCGCCGGCGTCGGCGTCCTGGTGCTGGCGTCCTCGATGGTCGTCTACGGGGAGGGCGCCTACACCTGCGCCGTCCACGGGCCCGTCCGCCCCGGGCCCCGCCCGGAGGACGCCCTGCGCGCCGGGCGGTTCGAGCCGCCGTGCCCGGCGTGCGGGGAGCCGCTCGCGCCCGGCGCCGTCGGCGAGGAGACCCCGCCCGGCCCCCGCAACGCCTACGCCGACACCAAGCTCGCCCAGGAGCACCTGGCCGCGTCGTGGGCGCGCGCGACCGGCGGCTCCGTCGCCGCGCTGCGCTACCACAACGTCTACGGGCCGAGGATGCCGCGCGACACGCCCTACGCCGGCGTCGCGGCGATCTTCCGGTCGAGGCTGATGGACGGGCGGGCGCCGCTGGTGTTCGAGGACGGCGCGCAGCGCCGCGACTTCGTCCACGTCCGCGACGTCGCCCGCGCCGGCGTGCTGGCGCTGGAGCGCACCGCGGCCGCCCCGCCCGAGCCCGGCGGCCTGCGCGCCTACAACATCGCCAGCGGCGACCCCCGCACCGTCGGCGACATGGCCGGCGCGCTCGCCGACGTGTTCGGCGGCCCCCGCCCCCGCGTCACCGGGGACTACCGGCTCGGGGACGTCCGCCACATCGTCGCCCGGCCCGACCGCGCCCGCGGCGAGCTCGGCTTCCGCCCGCGGGTGCCGTTCGCCGAGGGCGTCGCCGAGTTCGCCCGGACGCCCGTCACCAGTTCGTAAGGGTCGCCGCCCCATCACCGAAAGTAGCGTCTGAGCTGTGATCGATGTGGTTCTCCCGTGCCTGAACGAGGCCGAGGCGTTGCCCTGGGTGCTGGACCGGATGCCCGACGGGTTCCGGGCCCTGGTGGTCGACAACGCCTCCACCGACGACTCCGCCCGCGTGGCCGCCGACCGCGGCGCCCGCGTCGTGGCCGCGCCGCAGCGCGGCTTCGGCGCCGCCTGCCACGCCGGACTGCGGGCCGCCGAGACCGAGGTGGTGTGCGTGATCCGTGCTGGCGTCGACGCGGTCGCCGGTGCTCACCAGGTGCACCGGCGAGTGGTAGCTGGGCAGGTCGCGCGCCTGGTC
>NZ_JBFARL010000379.1:0-3454 GCF_040674655.1 Actinomadura sp. NPDC049753
GCGGGCCGGCCACCTTGCGGCGTCCTGCATCCCGTTGTGGGCTGTGCAAGCCATCTTACAACAGTCCGAGCGGCGCTCGAACCATTTTCAGCGACGGCGCCCTGCGCAGCTCGTTCTCGGACATCCCCGGCACCGGATGGGCCGTGGACCCCGCGACGTCCAAGGTCACGGTGTGGACGGACGACACGGTCACCGGCGCGCGGATGGCCGCCGTCCGGCGCACCGCCCGCCGGATGGGGGCGGCGGTCCGGATGGTCCGCATCCCGGGCAGCCTGCACACGCTCGCCCTCGGCGGCGACGCGATCTTCGGGCAGGGCGCGCGCTGCTCGCTCGGCTTCAACGTGCGGCGCGGCGGGCAGGACTTCTTCCTCACCGCCGGGCACTGCGGCAACGAGGTGCGGACCTGGGCCGCCGACCAGCAGGGCGCCGAGGCGCTCGGGACGACGGTGGACAGCGACTTCCCCGGCAACGACTTCGCGCTCGTCGAGACGGAGCAGGGCGGCGCGGGCCAAAGCGCGGTCGACCTCTACAACGGCCAGGCGCAGCCGATCACCGAGGCCGGCGAGGCCGTGGTCGGCCAGCGCGTGTTCCGCAGCGGCAGCACGACCGGCGTCCACTCCGGCACCGTCACCGCCACGGGCGCCACCGTGAACTTCGCGGAGGGAACGGTCACCGGCATGATCCAGACGACGGTGTGCGCGGAGCCGGGCGACAGCGGAGGCCCCCTGTTCGCCGGCGGCACCGCGCTCGGCCTCACCTCCGGAGGCTCCGGCGACTGCCGGACCGGCGGCGTCACCTTCTTCCAGCCCGTCACCGAGGCACTCCAGGTCTTCGGAGCCCGGATCGGTTGACAGCGGGGCCGAAGAATCCCGGGCCGGATCCGGCCCGGGATTCTTCGGCCGTGCCATTGACGCGGATTAGCGGGCAGGCGGACGATTTTCCCCTACATATGGGGGGAAATTCATGAAGCGCGCCATTCTCGTTGTGCTGACGTCCGCCGCGCTCCTGCCGCTCGGCGCCTGCGGGACGGGAAAGGCCCCGATCGAGGCGGGCCCGTCGAAAGCCGTGGCGAACACGGCCCCGTCCACCGGCGCGAGCGCGGGCGCCTCGGCCACTCCGGCGGCGGCGAAACGCACGGTCACGGAAACTCGGAAGATCCCGTTCAGGACGAGAAAGGTGAACGACGCGGCCCTCGCCAAAGGCACGACCAAGGTGCGCACTCGCGGGGCCGCCGGACTCAAGACCCTTACCTATGAGGTCACCGTCACCAATGGCGTGGAGACGGATCGGAAACTGATTCGCGCGGTGGTCACCAGGCGCGCGGTCACCCGCGTCATCGCCGTTGGCACGAAGCGGGCGCGGCGGTGCGACCCCAACTACACCGGCGCGTGCGTGCCGATCGCGAGCGACGTCGACTGCGCGGGCGGCAGCGGCGACGGCCCCGGCTACGTGGCGGGCCCCGTCCGCGTGGTGGGCAGCGACATCTACGACCTGGACCGTGACGGCGACGGCATCGCCTGCGACACCTGAGCCGTGAATCGGATGACAACGAGCGGATCGGCTGAAAGGCTGTGCCCGCACCATGTTCGGGGTGCCTTCGGAAACAGCGAGGAGGCGACGGCCGTGACCGTCTCAATGGTGAAGGGCCAGCGGATATCGCTGGAGAAGCCCGGCGGTGCGCTCAGCATGGTCCGGATGGGCCTCGGCTGGGACGCGGTGAAGAAGAAGGGCTTCTTCGGTTCCCGGGAACGGGAGATCGACCTCGACGCGTCCTGCGTGCTCTTCGCCGACGGAAACCTCGCCGACGTCGTCTACTTCGGCAAGCTGGTCAGCGACGACGGCTCGGTCCGGCACACCGGCGACAACCTCACCGGGGCGGGCGACGGCGACGACGAGTCCGTCATCGTCGACCTGGCCCGGCTGCCCGTGCACGTGACCTCGCTGGTGTTCACCGTCAGCTCCTTCAACGGGCAGACGTTCAACGAGGTGGAGAACGCCTTCTGCCGCCTCGTCAACGAGATCGACGGCGGCGAGCTGGCCCGTTACACGCTGACCGGCGGCGGCGCCCACACCGCCATGGTGATGGCCCGCCTCTACCGGCACGGCGAGAGCTGGAAGATGAACGCGATCGGCGAGCCCTGCCACGGCCGCACCTTCCAGGACATGCTGCCCACGATCACCGGTCTCGCCTGACCGCCCATGGCCGAACTGTCGCCCGGCGCCAACGCACCGCTGCCCGCCCGGCGCGTGACCGCCACCGCGTCCTGCGCCGTCCCCGTCGACGTCAGCGCCCTGCTCGTGGGTCCCGGACTGCGGGCGCGCTCCGACGCCGACCTGGTGTTCTACAACGCGCCCGAGGCGCTCGGCGTGCGCTGGTCCGGCGACGGCCGCCAGCGCGTCGAGGTCGATCTCGACGCGGTCCCCGCCGATGCCGCGGCGGTGCTGGTCGCGGTCAGCCTGACCGGCGCGACGACCTTCGGCACGATGCCGCCGCCGCGGCTCGTCCTGACCTCCTCGACCGGCGACCCGCTCGTCGAGTTCACCGTCCCGGGTCTCGGCCCGGAGAGGGCCATCATCGGGCTGGAGCTCTACCGTCGCGACGGCCGCTGGAAGGTCCGGGCCGTCGGCCAGGGCTACGCCGGAGGCCTGGCCGAGCTGCTCGAAGCGCACGGCATCGAGGTGGACGACCCGGGCGAACCCGAGCCGGCCCCCGCGGTCGGACCGCCCCCGCAGGCCCCCGCACCCTCGGTCCCGCCACCCTCGGTCCCGCCGCCTGCGAGCCCGCCGCCCGCGGATTCGCGGCCGCCGGTCCCGCCTCCGGCGTCGGAGGTCGGCTACGTCGAGCGGTGCTGGCTCGTCTGGGAGGACGCCAGCCGATCCCTGGCGGCGTTCCACTCCTCCACCGAGCACGCGCTCGTCCTGCGCAACGAGGAGATCGCGGGGCGCAAGCCGCCCGGCGGCTTCCAGCGGCTCATGGAGGCGGCCGACCAGCGGCTCCGCGCCGACGCGGCGCAGCTGCGCGAGGAACTGGCGCGGGTGGAGCCGCAGGTCACCCCGGAGGCCGCGCCCTTCGACGCGCCGGCCTGGCTCACCTGGCAGCCCCGCGCCGACCTGGCCGAGGGCATGCTGCTGGGCCGCCTGTCCACCGCCGAGCTGCCCGCCCTGCAGGTGCCGCTCGTCCTCCGGCTGCCGCTGCGGCGCGCCGTGTGGATCTCGCGGGGGACCATGCCGGGCGACTCGGCCGCCTACGCGTGGTCGCTGGTGACGCGGTTCCTGGCGGCCGTCCCGCCCGGGCTCGCCGGCCTGGACGTGATCGACGCCGCGGGCCTGTCCGGCGCCGGCTGGCTGCACGGGTTCGACCCGTCCACCACGGCCCGCCTGCTCGGCGGCGGCGTGGCGACGGGCCCGGCGGCCGCCGAAAGCCACCGCAGATCGGAAGAGCACAACTCAGAAA
>NZ_JBFARL010000380.1:0-3380 GCF_040674655.1 Actinomadura sp. NPDC049753
GGGCCGCCCGTTCCTGCCCGGGGCGGGCAAGACCTGGCTCCTCCCGTTCTATGACGTCTTCTCCAGGGTGGCCGGCGTCCGCGCACTGCACGAGCACGCGGCCTCCCCGAGGGCGGCCCGGACGTGCTTGCGGTCGAGCCGGTCGAGCAGAGCCTGGAACGCCTCGTCCGTCGGCAGGATCGCGATCGTCTCGAAGATGCGCTTGCGGTCCTCGGACTCCAGGTAGTGGCCGTCCGCCTGAGTGAGGAGGAAGGGCAGGACGCCGGGCCCGATCCCGTCGGCCATGCTGGCCAGCAGGGCGCGGCTCGCCTGGCCCCAGTACAGGCCGCGCGCCGGGTACGGCGCCGCGAGCTGCTCCGGCTTGCCCAGCGCCGGCATCGCCACCCCCAGCAGGTCGTGGCGGCGCGCCTGCGGGGGCGTGGCCGCGCAGCACTCGTCGACCCAGTCCTCCCGCGTCGGGACGAGGTACGAGACCAGCCAGCTCGCGCACCAGCCGGACCTGTACGCCGCGAGCCGCTCGACCGCGTCGTCGTAGTCGGCGTCGGACGCGACGGCCAGCAGCCCGCGGACGCGCTTCGCCTCCTGCTCGGGGATCTGGAGCGCGTACTCGTCCGTGATGCGCTGCGCGCCGACGGAGGTGCCGAGCCAGGTGCCGCCGCCCTTCCGGACGGCCTTCGTCCGGCTCAGCTCGACCAGCGCGCACGCCGCGAACCCGAGCCCGTGCTCGCCGGCCCATGCGTCGACGTAGGCCCGGTACACCTTGTCCTCCTGGTGGCCGCCCACGCCCATCGAGGTGACGGCCGCGACCACCGCCGCTCCGGCCGGATCGGGCCGCCCGTCCAGGTGCCGCCGCGCCGCCTCGGTCAGCTCGGGTTCGCCGGCGCCGCCCTTCAGCAGCGCCTCGACCACCCCGCGGCTCTGCTCCACGAAGCCCTGGACGGCGCGCGCCGCCGCCGCCGGACCGGGCAACTTGATCTTGGAACCGGGCGCGCCGCCGCGCCGCGCGTGCAGCGAACGCCGCCAGGCGTCCGGGATCACCAGGTCGTCCTCGCCGGGGAGCTGATCTTCCATGCCGCCTCACCGTAGAGGAGCACGCCGACAAATCCGTAGGATCCGGTGAATGATCGACGCGGGCGGCCTCCGGGCGTGGCGGCGCGGCGACGTCGTCCTCGACCTCTACGAGGTCCTCGACGTGGTGGCCAGCGGCGGGATGGGCCTGGTCTACCGGGTGCGGCACCGCGGCTGGGACGCCGAGCTGGCGCTGAAGGTGCCCCGCCCCGAGCTGGTGGAGACCCGAGGGGGGCTGCGCGGGTTCGAGGACGAGGCGCAGACCTGGGTCGGGCTCGGCCTGCACCCGCACACGGTGAGCTGCGCGTACGTGCGCCGGCTCGGCCCCCTGCCCGGCGTCTTCGCCGAGTGGGTGGACGGGGGCAGCCTCGCGGACGCGATCCGGGACGGCCGCCTGCGCGACCCCGACCCGCGGCGCGCGACGGGCCGGATCGTCGACGTGGCGATCCAGTTCGCGTGGGGGCTCGGCCACGCGCACCGCGCCGGGCTCGTCCACCAGGACGTCAAGCCCGCCAACGTGATGCTCGCGCGGGACGGCACCGCCAAGGTGACCGACTTCGGGCTGGCGAAGGCGCGCCTCCGGGCGGGCGAGGACGGCGTGCCGCGCCCCGACGCCGACCCGCTGGTCAGCTTCGCCGGGCTGACCCCGGCGTACTGCTCCCCCGAGCAGGCGCTGGCCGCGCGGGACGGCCGGACCGCGCTGACGCGCGCGACCGACGTGTGGTCGTGGGCGCTCAGCGTCCTGTCGATGTTCACCGGGGGCCCGCCGGTCCGGTCCGGCGCGCTGGGCGGGCGGGCGTTCGAGGAGTTCGCGGCGCGGACGCCGGGCCTGCCGCCCGCGCTGACCGCGCTGCTGCGCGCGTGCCTGCGCCCCGATCCGGCCGACCGCCCGGACCGGATGGACGAGCTGGCCGGCGAGCTCGTCGCCGTCTACGCGCAGGTCACCGGGCGCCCCTACCCGCGGGAGCGGCCCCGCCCGGCCACCCTGCTCGCCGACGGCCTGGCGAACCAGGCGCTGTCCATGCTCGACCTCGGGCACCCCGAGGAGGCGGAGGCGCTGTGGGAGCGGGCGCTGGAGACCGATCCGCACCATCCGCACGCCGTGTTCGGCCGGGGCCTGCACCGCTGGCGCGCGGGGCGGCTGACCGACGCCGAGCTCGTCGGCGAGCTGGAGGCGGTCCGCGCGACGCACCGCGGCGACTGGCTCGGCGACCACCTGCTCGGGCTCGTCCATCTGGAGCGCGGCGAACCGGCCGAGGCGGCGGCGTTCCTCGAGGCGGCGGTCCGGCGGGCGCCGGACGCGCCCGAACCGGCCGCCGCGCTGGAACGCGCCCGCCGCCTGCGCGCGCCGGGACCGCCGGTCGTCCTGGAGGGGCACGCGGGCGGCGTCGGCGCCATCGCCCTCGGCCCGGGCGCGGCGACGGCGGTGAGCGGCGGGCGGGACGCCCCGTCCGCTTCCGCGCCCGGATCCGAGGGCGGGACCGTCCGGATCTGGGACCTCGCCTCCGGCCGCTGCCTGCACGCGGTTCCGGCGCACCCGGGTGGCTTCTCCGGCGGGGTGAGCGCCGTCGCGCTGAGCCCCTGCGGCCGGTTCGCGGCCTCCGGCGGCGGGGACGGGACCCTCCTGCTGTGGGACGTCCGGGCGGGGCGCGTCCTGCACCGGTTCGAGGACCACCCGGACAGGGTCGCCTCGCTGAGTTTCTCCGGGGACGGGTCGCTGCTGGTGTCGGCCACCGAAGGCGGGGGCGTCCGGGTGTGGGCGACGCTCGGCGGTCGGTGCGTGCGCACGCTCCAGAACGAGCAGGACCTCGGCCGCGGCTACGACACCTCCGTCGCGGTGACGGGCGACGGAGCGCACGTCGTGAAGTGGGAGCCGACCACGATGCGGCTCCGCGTCTGGGAAACCGGCACCGGGAGCCTGGTGCGCACGATGCCGCTGCCGGGGGCGACCGTCGCGCTCGGCCCGGGCGGGCGCGTCGCACTGGCGGTGGCGGACGCGGAGCAGCGGCTGGTGGACCCCGTGGCGGGGCGACCGCTGCGGACGGTCCGCTTCCCCGCCGGCCGGGGCGGGCGGTTCGCGGTCAGCGGCGACGGGGCGCGGGCGCTGACGGCCGGACTCCAGCTGTGGGACCTCGACGACGGCCGCTGCCTGCGCACGCTGCCGGGCGACGGTGGCTCCCTGGTCCCGCCCGTGCTGAGCGGCGACGGGCGGCACGTGTGCTCGGCCAGCTCGGACGCGGTCGTGCGCGTCAGCATGTTCAGCGCCGCCTTCGCCATGTTGGTGTGCGGGTGCTCGGCGCCCTTGTACACGC
>NZ_JBFARL010000381.1:0-3354 GCF_040674655.1 Actinomadura sp. NPDC049753
CTCATCCACCTCCGCCGCGAAAGGAGCGATCTTGGCCTCGGCCAGCTCACGCACCGAACTCCGCAGCAGCTCATGCTCCTCAGACGGCGCGTACGCGGGGAAGTCGCTCATCGTTCCTCCAGGATGCCGGCGATGCGGGCCAATATTTTGACGGCCAATATTTGGACGCCAAAATAAGCGAGCGGCCGGGCGCCGTCAAGGCGGTCGCCGGTGGTCACAGGTGCCGCAGCAGCAGGGCGAGCGCCGGGTTGTCGCCGCGTCGCCAGGCCAGGCTCAGCTCCACGGGCGCCGGGTCCGGCAGGTCGACGGGCTGGAACGCCACGCCCGCGTAGCGGACTGCGGCCACGCCGCCGTCCTCGGCGGGGACCGCGAGGAAGTCCCCCGTCCGCCCGCCGCTGACGGAGCTGACCCCGGACGAGACCGCACGGCTCGCGGACCTCGTCGAACGGGTGCGCTGACCTTGCGGCCCCGCCGATCGGCTGCTGGAGCAGGGGTCGAACCTGCATGACGTGATCCAGAGTCACGCATCCTGCCATTGGATGATCCAGCACGGGTGCCCGCCGGCGGGCGGTGGCGTCCGCCCGCCGTGGGCACGGGGAGGACCGGCCGGGGGTCGTTACTCCCGCCGGTCCAGTCCAGAGCCGCACCCGGGAATCGAACCCGGTTCTGCTGGGTGGAAGCCAGCCGCCTCACCATTCAGGCCTGTGCGACGCGCGGAGCCCGGAAAGCTCCGCTCGGTGGCCATCCGAGGAGTCGAACCCCGTCCTCCCGGGTTTCGACCGGGCGCTCATCCGCATGAGCTCGAAGGCCGTGGATCGGGCCGGATTCGAACCGGCATCCTCCCGCTTGCAAGGCGGGCGCTCTCCCAATTGAGCTACTGACCCTGGGGAAAAGGAAAGGCCGCCGGGATCTCTCCCTGGCGGCCTCCGGTGGAGCCTGACGGCCCTATCCAGAGGCGTTTCCGATAAAGGCGGTACCCTGACCCGCACCGGACCCGAAGGGCTGCGGGACCTGCCGGGTGATGGTCGTGACCATGGCCGCCGCTCCTTCCCGTCCGTTTCCGATCAGTGCCTTGCTCCTATGGTGCGGGTCGCCGGCCCGGTGCGCAACGCCTTTTCCACGCGATCGCCCCGAGCCGTTCCAGGAGAACGGGCCCGGGGCGATCCGGGATATGCGTCACGCCGCCCCGCGACGGCTGCGGCCGCGACCGGGGGTCAGCAACCGCCCCAGAACGCGGAACGGCAGGGTCACGACGCTGACGATCGTCCCGACAATGGCGCTGATCGCTGCGCTGATGCGGCGCATCTGACTTCACTCCTTCGGTTCGGTCCTGACCGAACCGATACCCGCCTGTGGAGTTTTACACCGGCTTTGCGCCGACAATGACGGTGGCATAGAACTCCTCGGACGCCGCGACCGCGGCCGCGAGGCCGCCGGCCTCCACGGCGGCGACGGCCGCGGGGGCCTGCCGCTCGCTCGTCTCGAACAGCAGGTGGCCGCCCGGGGCGAGCCACCGCGACGCCTCGGCGGTGACGCGGCGCAGTACGTCGAGGCCGTCCGGGCCGCCGTCGAGCGACGAGCGCGGCTCGTGGTCGCGCGCCTCCGCCGGCATCAGCGCGACGTCCCCGGTGGGGACGTAGGGGACGTTGGCCAGAAGCACGTCGACCCGTCCGCGCAGCTCACCCGGGACGGGATCGAAGAGGTCGCCCTCGTGGGCCGTGCCGCCGTACGGCGCGATGTTGCCGCGGGCGCAGCGCACCGCCGCGGGTTCGATGTCGGCGGCGTGCAGGACGCACTCGCCCACGCCGGAGGCGAGCGCGGCCCCGAGCGCGCCCGACCCGCAGCACAGGTCGAGGATCACCGGCCGGGGAGGCGCGAGGGCGTGGGCCCGCCGGACGAGGAACTCGGTGCGGGGCCGGGGCACGAAGACCCCGGGTGCGACGGCGATCCGCAGCCCGCAGAACATCGCCCAGCCGAGGACGTGTTCGAGCGGCTCGCCGTCCGCGCGCCGCTCCACCATGGCGGCGGCGTCGCTCGGGGTGCGGGCCGTGGAGAGGATGAGCCGCGCCTCGTCCTCTGCGAACACGCAGCCGGCGGCGCGGAGCCTGGAGACGATGGCGGGCTCGGTGAGGGGTGCTGTCATAGGAGTCCGCAACTGTATCCGGCGCCGCGGCGTTCCGCGCGTCCAGGGCACGGCCCGCCCGGCGCGACAATGGAGCGTCGTCCACGAGCCGGGGGTCGGGAAGTGCCGGAGAGATCGGATCTGAAGGCCGACTGCGCCAGTTGTTTCGGGCTGTGCTGCGTCGCGCTGCCGTTCTCGAGGTCCGCCGACTTCGCCGTGGACAAGGACGCGGGCGAGCCCTGCCGCAACCTCCTGGCCGACTTCCGCTGCGGCGTCCACGCCGACCTCCGGGAGCGCGGCTTCCCGGGCTGCACGGTCTTCGACTGCTTCGGCGCCGGGCAGAAGGTCTCGCGCGAGACGTTCTCCGGCACGGACTGGCGCGGGGATCCGGACGTCGCGCGGCGCATGTTCGCGGTGTTCCCCGTGATGCGGCAGCTCCACGAGCTGCTCTGGTACCTCGACCAGGCCGCGGCGATGCCGTCCTCCGGCCCGATCCGCGACGAGCTGCGGCGGGCGTCCGGCGAGGTCGACCGCCTCACCGGCGGCGGCCCCGGCGAGGTCGCCGAGGTGGACGTCCGGGCCGTTCGGGAGAGGGTGAACGGCCTGCTGTCGCGGGCGGGAGAGCTCGCCAGGGCGGGCGTCCCCGGGCGGAGGAAGAACCGGCGGGGGGCGGATCTGGTGGGGGCGAGGCTCAAGGGGGCCGACCTGCGGGGCGCCGATCTGCGCGGCGCCTACCTGATCGCGGCCGACCTGCGAGGGGCGGACCTGCGGGTCGCGGACCTGACCGGCGCGGACCTGCGGGACGCCGATCTGCGCGGCGCCGACCTCACCGGGTGCCTCTTCCTGACCCAGGCGCAGCTCGACTCGGCGCGCGGCGACGCGGCGACGCGGATCCCCGCGGCGCTCACGCGGCCCGCGCACTGGTGACCCCCGCGGCCTGATCTTGTTTAGCCGCCCTGTCAAGGGGCATTTCCGCCTGTCAAAGGGCATTTCCGCAGCGCACGTCGTCGGGGGGTCGCGTGGTGCGGGTCAGATGGTGGGGTACGGGCGTCGTGGCGCTCGTGCTGCTGGTCTTCGGCGCCGGGCTTCCCTTGCTCGACCGGGCCCTCGGGACCCGCGGGCAGCCGCTGGCGCCGGCCGCCGCGGCGCAGGGCAGCGTCGCCGAGACCCGGAACCCGCCGCCCGGCAGGGGACCGGCCTCGGCCGTCCCGCCGCAGGCGGCGGCACGTTCA
>NZ_JBFARL010000382.1:0-3333 GCF_040674655.1 Actinomadura sp. NPDC049753
CGCGTCCAGCTCGTCGATCACGTCGCGCCAGTCCATGACCCCTCCTCGGCGAAAAGGACGCTCCATCCTGTCGCACGGGCCCGGCCCGCGCCAGAGCCCGTCGCGCAGGGCGGCCTGGACCCGTCCGGCGAGCCGGTCGCGCAGGCGGCGCTCGGCGTCGCGCGCCAGGAACAGCCACACGCGCGGGGAGTCCAGGTCGCCGTCGTCGGGCGGCCCGAGCTCCGGTTCGGGCGGGACGTAGCGGTCGCGGTCGGCCATCGCCCGCGCGGTGTCGTAGAGGATGAGCGCGTTGTCGCCGCCGGCGTTCTGGTAGGCGTGCGCCAGGCCCCGGTAGGCGTTGAGGCGCTCGACGGCGGCGAACCCGGGGGCGCCGCTGTGCACCCGGCACGCCGACACCGTCTCCTGCGCCTGGACGGTCGCGGCGGCCTTCAGCAGCGCCAGGTCCCGGTCGACCGCCGACCACGGCGCCCACGCGGTCGCCGGCCCCCCGGCCTCGCCCGCGTCCCCCGCCCCGGCCGCCGCGTGGTCCGGGGGCCGCGGGGTGGTGACGTGGGCGGCGACGGCGGTGAGGGCGTAGGCGGACGCCAGCGCTCCCAGCACCGCCTCCTGCTGGTTGCGGTAGTCGGTCAGGGGGCGGCGCGGCGCCAGCCGGCCGAGGGTGGTGCGGCCCGCCGAGTGGGCCAGCAGCATCGCGGCGGCCGCCCGGGTGATCGCGGCGGAGGCCGACACGACCGCCCGCCACACCGGCGGGGCGATGCCCATCGAGCGGGTGAGCCGCGCGGCGGCGGGCCCGTGCGGGTCGTGGAAGTCCCCGTCGGGCCCGATGGCCGCGCCGTCGCGCAGCCACGCCCCGTAGGGGACGCGGACGTCCTCCAGCAGGACGGCGGCGTAGTCGATCTGCAGCCCGGTGGTCTCGGGCGCCGGGACGATCCGCACGCCGGGCGGGGCGGCGCCGCCGGGTCCGCGCAGCGGCACGGCGAACACGAACACGCCGCGCTCCTGGCCGCCGTGGACGAGGGTGGCGTAGACGGCGGCGGTCTTGGGCAGGTCCGGGTGGGCGGTGTTGGTGGGGAACTTGGCGGCCTGCGCGTCGGGGGTGCTGAGGACGAACCCGCCCGTGGCGGGGTCGTGGCGGGCGATGGTGCGGGGCGACAGATGGCTGTTGCTGCGTCCCACCTCGGTCATCAGCAGCGTGCCGAACGAGTCCATCGACTCCAGGGACTCGCGCAGCGGCCGCGTCTCCTCCTGCCCGGCGCCGAACCGCAGGACCGGGCCGAGCGCGAGCGTGTAGTGCAGCAGCATCATGTGGAACAGCGGCGGGTCGGCGATCGCGGCACGCTCCAGCAGCGCGCACAGGGCCGGCGGGTCGGCCAGCAGCTCGCCGGCGGGCGGCGCGGCCCGTCCCGCGCGGCGCAGCCGCTCGTAGGTGAGCGCGTGCCGGTCGGGCGCGGTGAGCCCGGCCGGGACGGTGAAGAACTCCTCGGGGACGGCCTCCTCCAGCCGCGCGCGTGTCTTGGCGTCGAGGGTGGAGCCGTGCACGAACTGCCGCAGGGAGTCGGCGTCGGAGGTCACGAGGGGTCCTTTCGCTCGCCGGAGGGGGTGACGCCGGGGGCGGCCTTGCCGGTCAGGCCGTGGCGGGGGCGGTCGCGCAGCGGCGCCATCGTCCGCGCGTCCGGCAGGGTCAGCCGCGCGCACTGGCACAGCGCGTTGCCCGCGCCCGCCTCGGTGAAGACCGTCGCGCCCGCCGCGTGCACGGCGCGCAGGGAGTCCGGCAGCCGGACGGGTTTGACGATGCAGTCGGCCATGGCGCGGTGCAGGTCGTCGTCGTCGCGGTAGGCGCGGCCGCGGACCGGCGAGTGGACCGTCAGCTCCAGGGGCCGCTGCGGGAAGCCGCGGATCATCGCGTACCACTCCTCGTCGGCGCCGGCCATCGCGGGATGGTGGGACAGGTAGGGCACCGCGAGCCGCACGGCGTTCACGCCCTGGCCGCGTGCGGTGTCCAGGACGGCGTCCAAGGGCCCGTCGGGACCCGACACGACCGTGACCTGCGGGGCGTTCAGGCACGCGACGACCACCTCCGGTGCGCCGGCGGCGTCGATGCAGGCGCGGGTGCGGTCCTCCCCGGCCTCCAACAGCCCCATGCCGCCTCCCCCGCCGTGCCGGGCCAGGACGCCGACGGCGGCCACGCCCATGCGGGCGCCGTCGGCGATGGAGAACGCGCCCGCGCACACCAGCGCGGCGATCTCCCCGAAGCTCTGCCCGACCGCGAAGCCGGGGTGGACGCCGTGGGCGCGCAGGGCGCGGTCGACGGCCACGGACGCGGCGTAGCCGGCGAGCTGGGCGACGCCGGGAGTGCGGGCGGCCTCCCGGTAGCCGCCGGGATCGTCCATGAGGATCGAGCGCAGGCGCGGCCATCCCTTGGGGGGCAGGCCCTCCTGCACGGCGTCCAGGACGTCGGCGACGGCTCGGGCGGCGCCGGCGCCGGTGCGGGCGAGGGCGGGCAGGTCGGGGACCCCGGCGGAGCCGGTGCCGGGGAACAGGAAGGCGCAGACGTCGTCGGGTTCGAGCTGTTCGGCCGGGCGGAATCGTGGTGCGGGCACGCGGGGTCTCCTTACCTGGAAGGAAGGCTGCCTTTTCCTTTACGACAACGGCCGCTTAGCTTTCAGTTATGGACCAAAACCCTGAAATGGGATTATTCACTTATGGGATGGGACTGACAACCGCCAGTCCGGTGACGGGGGGAGGCCCCGCATGACCGTGCCCGACGCGTACCGGCCGGCCCGGGCGGACCACAGCGGAGCGGCGCGGGACGGCGGGCGGGGGTGGGCCATCCGCGGAACCGGCGCCCACCTTCCCCGCGACGTCGCGCACAGCGCCGACCTGTCCCGCTCGCTGGGCCTGGAACCGGACTGGATCGAGCGCCGCACCGGGATCAGGCGGCGGCACGTCGTCGCCCCCGGCGAGGCCGCCTCCGACCTGGCCGCGGCCGCCGCCCGCCGGGCGCTGGAGGCGGCGGGCCTGGACGCCGCCGACCTCGGCCTGATCGTGCTCGGCACCTCCACGCCCGACGTGATCGCCCCGTCCACCGCCTGCCGCGTGCAGACGATGCTGGGCGCCCGCCGCGCCGCCGCGTTCGACATCTCCGCCGCCTGCACCGGGTTCGTGTTCGGGCTGCAGACCGCGATCGGCTGGCTGGCCACCCAGCGCGGCGCGCCCCCCTACGCGCTGGTCGTCGGCGCCAGCAGATCCTCTCGCGGATCGCGCACAAGCACGCCTCGCTCGGCATCCGTCCCGAGCAGTACACGATCGTGGGCCGGCACCTGATGGACGCGG
>NZ_JBFARL010000383.1:0-3288 GCF_040674655.1 Actinomadura sp. NPDC049753
GGCCAGGCCGACCGCGCGGGACGCGCTGCGCACCGCCCTCGGCCTGGCCCCCGCGGCCGCGCCCGCGGGGGAGTGGCCCTCCGAATCGGCCCGTCACCTGGCCCGCGAGCGCCGCCGCGTCCGCCGCGGCCTGATCACCGCGATCGCCGCCCCCACCGTCCTCATGGCGGTCCTCGGCGCGGTCATGGCCGGCTACTACGTCTTCGCCACCCTCAACTCCGTCCTGGAGCCCGCCGACTACGGGGCGCTGGCGGTCGGCGACCCGCAGCACCGCGCCGAGCGGGTCCTGCCGCCCATGCAGACCCTCGACACCGGCACCGTCCGCGCCGCCGTCCCCGAGCCTCCCGGCGCCGACTGCCGCTACTACCGGCCCGACGCCAACGTGCTCGGCGTCGGCCGCGTCTACCGGCTGTGCTTCGCCGGCGGCCGCCTCGTCGCCAAGAACACCTACGACACCCGCCAGCTGAGCGCCCAGCGCGCCCACGACCAGGAGGACCAGTGATCAGGGCACTGCTCGCCGACGACGAGGCGATGATCCGCGCGGGCGTGCGCGCGATCCTGACCGCCGACCCCGGCATCGAGGTCGTCGCCGAGGCCGGCGACGGGCGCGAGGCCGTCGACCTGGTCCTGCGGCACCGTCCCGCGGTCGCGCTGCTGGACATCCGCATGCCGCGCCTGGACGGCCTGGCCGCCGCCGCCGAACTGCGCCGCCTGGCTCCCGCCACCGGCGTCGTCATGCTCACCACCTTCGGCGAGGACGAGTACATCGCCCGCGCCCTGGCCGGCGGCGCCAGCGGCTTCCTGCTCAAGTCCGGCGACCCGCGCGAGCTCATCGCCGGGGTCCGCGCCGTCGCCGGCGGCGCCGCCTACCTGTCCCCGAAGGTCGCCCACCGCGTCATCACCCAGATCGGCGGCGGGCGCCTGGACGGCCGCGCCCGCGCCCGCCGCCGCATCACCGGGCTCACCCCCCGCGAGCGCCAGGTGCTGGCGCTGCTCGGCGCGGGCCTGTCCAACGCCGAGATCGCCGGCCGCCTGCACATCGTCGAGGGCACCGTCAAGGCCTACGTCAGCGCGATCCTGACCCGCCTGGACGTCCGCAACCGCGTGCAGGCCGCCGTGCTGGCCTACCAGGCGGGCCTCGTCGACGGCACCGAGGACCCGGCCTGACCCCGATGCGCGTGCGCCCCGGACTTCAGGCGTCGCGGCGACGCAGCACCACCACGCCGCCGCACAGCGCCGCCGCCGTCCACGCCACCAGGATCACCAGCCCCACCGCCTGCGGGTAGGGGCCCTCCCCGGCCATGAAGTACCGGCCGGCGCTGCTGGGCAGGGAGTCCGACACCTTGCGCGCCGGCCCCGACTCGTCCCCGCTCCCCAGCAGCATCGGCACCACCAGCAGGAACAGGAACGCCGTCGTCAGGGACGCCGCCGTGCTGCGCAGCATCGCCCCGACCGCCAGCACCAGCACGCTCACCAGGGCCAGGTACACCCCCGACTGCAGCGCGTCGGCGGCGAACTCGGCGGGCCGCAGCCGCCCCCACCGCGTTGAGCGCGGCCCCGAGCGGGAACGCCACCGCCGCGACCACCACTGCCTTGGCGCCCAGCATCCGGCCGCGCGGCGGCACCCACTGCAGCGTCGCCCGGATGGTGCCCGTGGCGTACTCCCCGGTGATCGCCAGGATCGCCAGGGCCAGCACCACGAACTGGACCATGTCCAGCGCACCGACCGCCACACCGCTGGCCGACACCACCCCCATGTCGTCATCGGGCAGCGCGTTGGTGTTGTTGGAGACCGTCGAGGTCGCCAGCGTGAACGCCATCACCGCCATCAGCGCCACCGCCGACGCCAGCGCCCACCAGGTGGACCGCACCGACCCCAGCTTCGTCCACTCCGCGGCGACGGCACCGCGCCATCCGCCGCCCGTGCCGCGGGCCGCTCCTGCGCCGGGGCCTTCGTCCGCCCGCACCCCTGTGACCGTCATCGCTCAGACCCCGTCCCCGGCATGGCGCCGAACTCCACGCTCGCACCCGTCAACTCCATGTACGCCTCCTCCAGGGACGCCTCCACCGCGCCCAGCTCCAGCACCGGCGCGCCGGCCTCGAACGCGACCAGCCCGACGCGCTCCACGGCCAGCCCCGCCACCCGCAGCTCCTCCTCGCCGGTGCGCCGCACCCGCCCGCCCGCCGACGCCAGCCGATCCGCCAGCACCCGCGCGTGGGGGCTGCGGACCCGCACCTCGCCGCCCGACCCCGCCGCGATCACCTCGGCCATCGGCGCGTCAGCCAGCAGCCTGCCCCTCCCGATCACCACCAGGCGGTCCGCCGTCAGCTGCATCTCACTCATCAGATGCGACGACACCAGCACCGTCCGCCCCTGCGCGGCCAGCGAACGCATCAGCCGCCGCACCCACAGCACCCCGTCCGGATCCAGCCCGTTGACCGGCTCGTCGAACATCAGCACCCCCGGATCGCCCAGCAGCGCGCCCGCGATCCCCAGCCGCTGCCGCATCCCCAGCGAGAACGTCCCCGCCCGCCTGGCCGCGACCGTCTCCAGCCCCACCATCGCCAGGACCTCCTCCACCCGGCCCCGCGCGATGCCGTTGCTGCGCGCCATCGCCAGCAGATGCGCCCGCGCCGACCGTCCCGGATGCACCGCGCCCGCGTCCAGCAGCGCCCCCACCTCCCGCAGCGGGCGCCGCAGCTCCCCGTACCGGCGGCCCCCGACCAGCGCCTCGCCCGCGCTCGGGCGGTCCAGGCCCACCACCATCCGCATCGTGGTGGACTTCCCGGCGCCGTTGGGGCCGAGGAACCCCGTCACCTTCCCCGCCGCCACCTCCAGCGACAGCCCGTCCACCGCCGTCCTGTCCCCGAACCTCTTCGTCAGGCCCCGCAACGTGATCATCTGCGTCCTCCCGTCCAGCCGTCCAGGGCGACGCTAGGCAGTGGGGGAGGACCCGCACACCGGCCGGACGCCAGCCTCCGGCCCCGACTTTCGTCAGGAATCCGGCATCCGCCGGGCGGCCCCCGCGGACGGCCCTTCTCCGGCGGCGCACGCGAACGGACCGCCCCGGGCGGCGCCGAAGCGCCGTCCGGGACGGCCCGTGAGATCCGGTCCGGCCGGTCCGGTCAGCGGAGGGGACCCCGACGCGGCGGCACGCCGCCCATCACGTCCGGCATCGTCACCGACGCGTCGTCCATCGGGACGGCCGCACCGACCATCGGCGCCGCCGCGGCCGCCGG
The DNA here is from genome assembly GCF_040674655.1 of Actinomadura sp. NPDC049753. Classification (NCBI taxonomy): domain Bacteria; kingdom Bacillati; phylum Actinomycetota; class Actinomycetes; order Streptosporangiales; family Thermomonosporaceae; genus Actinomadura; species Actinomadura sp. NPDC049753. The sequence goes on from NZ_JBFARL010000383.1 coordinate 3,241, forward strand.
CCGCGGCGTCCCCAGCGGTATCTCCAGACCCGGGCCCCGCGGCGCCGC
>NZ_JBFARL010000384.1:0-3255 GCF_040674655.1 Actinomadura sp. NPDC049753
CGGCGTCGGACTGGCTCGGCGAGCAGAAGCTGCCGAAGCCGTGGCCGACCCCGTCCGCGCGCACAGGTACCCCTCGGCGTTGAGCTGGCCGTAGCACTCCTGGACGAGGCCCCGGGAGACGCCGAGCTGGCGGGCCAGCTCGCGGGACGACGGCAGCCGCTCCCCCGCCTTGAGACGTCCGGTGCAGATCGCGTCGCGCAGCGCGGTCTCCAGCTGCGAGCGCAGCGTCCCGGTCGCGTCCCGGTCCAGGTCCAGCAGCAGCTCCGGCGGCGAACCGGCCCACTCGATTGCCATGAAATCGGACCATATAGCAGGCCGGATGCTCCTCTACCGTCGTGCCCATGAGCGAGACACGGGAGACACTGCCGCCGCCGAGCACCGCCGCCGCGGTGCGGCCGCCGCTGGTCGGGCGGCATCTGGCGCTGGTGTTCGCGGCCGCCTTCGGCACGCTGACGGGATTCTTCCTGCTGTTCTCGGTCGTGCCGATGTACGCGGTCGACGGCGGCGCGGGCGGGGTCGGGGCGGGCGTCACCACGGGCGCGCTGATGCTGACGACGGTGCTCGCCGAGCTCTCGCTGCCCCGGCTGCTCGACCGGTTCGGGCACCGGCGGATGCTCGCGGCGGGTTTCGTGCTGCTCGGGGCGCCCTCGCTCGCGCTGCCGTTCTCCTCGGCCATGGCGACGATCACCGTGGTGAGCCTGGTGCGCGGCCTCGGCTTCGCGGTGGCCGTGGTGGTGACGGGCGCGCTGGTCGCGGCGCTGCTCCCGGCGGAGCGGCGCGGCGAGGGGATCGGGCTGTTCGGGGTCGTGGCCGGGGTGCCGTCGCTGCTCGCGCTGCCGCTCGGGGTGTGGCTGGCGGGCGAGGTCGGCTACACGCCGGTGTTCGTCGCGGGCTCGGTCGCCTCGCTCGCCGCGCTGGCGGCGCTGCCCGGCCTGCCGCGCGAGATCACCGGCAAGGACTCCCCTGGACCGGCCCCCGAACGGCCCTTCGGCATCGCCGCGGGCCTGCGGTCGGCGGCGCTGCTGCGCCCGGCGGTCGCGTTCGCCTCGACCGCGATGGCGGCGGGCGTCCTGGTCACGTTCCTGCCCGACGCCGTCCCCGCCCGGGTCGCGGCGGCGGCGCTGTTCGTCCAGCCGGCGGCCGCCACGCTCTCGCGCTGGTGGGCGGGGCGGATCGGGGACCGGCACGGCGCCGCGCGGCTCCTCCTGCCCGCCGTGGCGGTCTCCGCGTCCGGCATCGCGCTGCTGTCCCTGGCGCCGGACACGGTCGCCGTCCTCGCCGCCATGGTGGTGTTCGGGGCGGGCTTCGGCGTCACGCAGAACGCCAGCATGGCCATGATGTTCGAGCGGGCGCCCGCGTCCGGCTACGGCACGGTCAGCGCGCTGTGGAACATCGGCTACGACGGCGGCATGGGCGTCGGCGGCGCCGCGTTCGGCGTCACCGCCGCCGCGACCGGCTACCCCGTCGCCTTCGCGCTCACCGCCGCCGTGATGTTCCTGGCCCTGCCCCTGGCGGTCTCCCGCCGCTCCGGCTCCCGCCGCTCCTAGCCGAGGCGGCCGGCGATCCGGTCGACGTCGCCGCGCTCCGCCTCGGGCAGCGGCGCGCCGGCGGCCGCCCGGGCCCGCGACGCGGCGGCCAGCGCCCGCGCGGCCTCCGCACGGCGGCCGGCGAGCGAGAGCGCCCCGGCCAGGCCCTCCTGCGCGAGCGCGACCGCGCGGGGATGGCCGGTGGCGCGGGCCGCGGCCAGGCCCTCGGTGTGCAGGTCGAGCGCCCGGCCGGCGTCGCCCCGCAGCTCGGCGATGAACCCCAGCTCGGCCAGGAGGAAGGCCAGGCCGGGCGCGCCGTCGATGTCGCGGCACCAGTCGAGCCAGCGCCGCAGGATCGCCTCGGCCTCGGCCAGGCGCCCGCGCCTGCGCGCCGCGAGGGCGAGGCCGACCTCGGCGAAGTGCTCCATCCGGCGGTGCGCCTCGCGGACGGCCAGCCGCCTGCCGCGCTCGTGCAGGTCGTCCGCGCGGTCGAGGTCGCCTTCGAGCAGCGCGACGCGGCCGAGGCGGGCCAGCCGGCCGGACGCCTCCGCCCGGAGCCCGAGCTCCTCCGCGTCGCGCAGGCCGCTCTCGTGCAGCTCCCGCGCGCGGGCGTAGTCACCGGTCACCTCCGCGACCAGGCCGAGCGTCTCGGTGGCCTGGAGGCGGCCCCACCGGTCGCCCGCCGCGCCGAACAGCCGCAGGGCCCGCTCCCCGTCGCGGCGGGCCCGGGCGAGGTCACCGGCCGACAGCGCCTGCCCGGCCCGCACGGCGAGCGCCGCCGCCTCGCCCCACTCGTCTCCCCGGGCGCGGAACCCGTCGAGCGCGCGGGCCGCGAGCTCGTCGATCGCCTCCAGGTCCCCGAACCCGCCCCGGACGAACCCGAGGAACCAGCGCGCCCACGGGTCGCCGTCGGCGGCGAGGGCCTCGCGCACCCGCTCGTCGCGGTCGGCGCCGTCGCCGTCAAGCATGGCGAACCCGGTGTGCCAGGTCCGCGCCCGGGCGGCGGACGCCGGGTCCGCCGCGCCCGGCACGGCGAGCGCCCGCTCGAACGCCCGGCGCGCCTCGCCGGCGCGGCCCCACAGGAACCAGGCCCAGCCCATCGCGTCGACCAGCCGCAGCGCGCGGCCGGCGTCCCCCGCCCGGACGGCGCCGTCGAGGGCGGCCCGCACGTTCCCGGTCTCCGCGCGCAGCCGCCGCAGGGCGTCGCGCTGCCCCGGGCCGCGCAGGTCGGCGCCCTCGGCCAGGCGGATGTAGTAGTCGGCGTGGCGGCGGCGCACCCGCTCCTCCTCGCCCGCCTCCCGGAGCCGCTCGGCGGCGTACGCGGCGACCGTTTCGAGCAGCCGGTACCGCGGCCCCTCGCCCGCCACGACGAGCGACCGGTCGACGAGGCCCGCGAGCGTCTCGACGTCCGCGCCGCAGACCGCCTCGGCCGCGTCGAGGGTGCAGCCGCCCGCGTGGACCGCCAGCCGCCGCAGCACCGCCCGCTCGCGCTCCCCCAGCGGCTCCCAGCTCCAGTCGATCAGGGCGCGGAGCGTGCGCTGCCGGGGCGGGGCGTCCCGGGCGCCGGACGACAGCAGCCGGAAGCGGTCGTCCAGCCGCTCGGCCAGGCCGGCGACGCCGAGCGCCCGCACCCGGCCATGGGCTCAGTCTCCCGCGTGTGGCAGCGTTCCGCTTGTACGCCCCCGCCCCGCCGGTGACACTGTTCTCCGGCGACACCGTTCACCGGCGA
>NZ_JBFARL010000385.1:0-3223 GCF_040674655.1 Actinomadura sp. NPDC049753
CGACGACCGCGGGCACGTGGTGGTGGTAGCAGCCGGCGCCGAGGAAGCTGAGCGCCTCCTGGGCGCTGGTGTTGCGCGCCAGCAGCCCGCCACCTCCCTGCCCTCCAACTCGCTGCCGCCGGCCCGGCCCGTTCAGCAGGTCCTGGAGGGCGCCGTCGAGACGTCCTGCGAACGGCCGACGCAGCCCATGGTCCTCCCGGACGGCGGCGCCCCGTCCTGGGCCGGCCAGAACTGCACCATCGTGTACACCGACGTGGCCGGGTTCAGCTCGCCCGACCGCAACGACGCCGACCGGATCGGCGTGCGCCGCGCCATGTACCGGGCCCTCCGCGAGGCGTTCGAGGAGTCGGGCGTCCCCTGGGACGCCTGCCACGTCGAGGACCGCGGCGACGGCGCCCTCATCGTCATCCCGCCGCAGGTCCCCACGGCCATCGTGATCGACCCCATGCTGGTCTCGCTCGGCCGGCGGCTGCGCCGCCACAACCACCGCGCGACCGGGGCCGTACGCGTCCAGCTCAGGGTCGCCGTGAACGTCGGGCCCGTGATGCCCGACCCGCCCGGCGTGTCCGGCTCATCCATCATCACGACGGCCCGGCTCCTCGACGCCGGCCCGCTCAAGGACCGGCTCGCCGCGACCGGCGCCGACCTCGGCGTCATCGCGTCCCGTTTCGTCTACGACTCGGTGATCGTCCCGAGCCCCGGCCACGTGGCCGCCGCCGAGTACGAGCGGATCACCTGCCGGGTGAAGGAGTCGCACCTCGAAGGCTGGATCCACCTGCGCGGCCTGGCCGCCCATCCGGCGGTCTGACCGGCCGCCCGCCGGCCCGTCCCCCCGCACGGGCCGCTCCAGCCCGCCACGACCCCGCGCGCACCGCCGCCGCGGGGTTCTCCGCTTCTCACGCCCCCCGCGGACCGGTTAGCCGGCCGGCCTCCCGTCCTGGTTGCGCGGAATCCGCAGGACGAACCGGGCGCCGCGCTCGCTGTCCTCGATGGTGAGGGTGCCGCCGTGCAGCCGCGCGATCTCCCGGGCGATCGGCAGGCCGAGACCGGTGCCCCCGGGGTCGCGGGCCTTGCTGTCCTCCAGGCGGGCGAAGCGCTGGAACACCAGGTCCCGGTCCTTCTCGGCGACGCCCGCACCGTCGTCGACGACCTCCAGCACGGCGGTGCCGTCCTCCCGCGCCACCGTGATGTCGACGCGCGACTCGGCGTGCCGCTCGGCGTTGTCCAGCAGGTTCGTCAGCAGGCGGACGAGCCTGAGCCGGTCCCCGCGCACCGTCACGCCCTCCTGGAGGTGCGGGACGATCCGCTTCGTCCGCTCCGACCTCGCCACCTCGATGGTGACCAGCGCGCCGAGGTCGATCGTCTCGACCTCCTGCCAGGCGGCGGCGTCCAGCCGGGCGAGCTGCAGCAGATCCGTCACGATCGCCTGGAGCCGCTCCAGGCTCTGCAGGACGCTGCGCGCCGTCCGCGGCCAGTCGACGTCGTCCGGGTACAGCAGCGCCTCCTCGATCTGGGTGCGCGCGGCCGCGATGGGGCTGCGCAGGTCGTGGGACGCGTCGGAGGTGAAGCTGCGCTGCCGTTCGAGGGCGCTGTCCAGCCGGTCCAGGGTCGCGTTCGCGGCCTCCGCGAGCCGCCTGATCTCGTCCCGGCTCTCCGGCACCGTCACCCGGCGGCCCGACCGGTGCGCGGTGATCTCCGCCAGCTCGGCCCGGATCGCCTCCACCGGGGCGAGGGTCTGGTCCACCGTCGCCCAGGCGCGCAGGCAGGCCAGCAGGATCACCAGCAGCGAGACGCTGGCCAGGAACATGATCAGGCCGGGGCTCACGTACCAGGGGACGATCGGGACGGCGGCGTAGATCAGCCAGTCGCCGCCGGGTTTGAAGATGCGGAAGCCGATCACCCACAGGCACCGGTGCCGCCGCACCGGCGAGCACACCTTCCGGGAGGTGTAGACGCGCTCCTGCGACGGGACGAAGCGGGCGAGCGGCCGGCGTGCCATCGACCGGCCCGGCGAACCCGCGATCACCGTCCGCCTCTCGTCCATGACCTGCAGCAGGACGCCCGGCACCCCGTCGATCCGCCCCTCCACGGGCTCGCGCCGCAACGCGTACGACAGCCGGAGCGCGGCCGCGGTCGCCTCGCTGCGGGACGAGTCGGTCTCCGATCCCCGCGCCTCCACGAGGATCAGCGTCGTCACGATGGCGCAGATCACGGCGGTGACCGTCCCGGCAATAACGGTCATCCGCACCCGTATGGGCCATGTGCGCCGTCCGAACACCCGACCTCCCGCAGGTGAGGTAATCACCGCACACGCCCGGATCAGTCCTCTGAACAGCAGCGATGCAGCCAAGACCGGCAAAAGAAATGGTTGCCGGACCGACCGGTCATCCAGAAGTCGGGGCACTGGGAAGCGCCGCTACTAGCATGTCCGGTTATGGAGCTGCGCCAGCTTGAGTACTTCGTGGCGGTTACGGAAGAGGCCGGCTTCACCAAGGCCGCGGCAAGGCTGCACGTGGCCCAGCCAGGCGTGAGCGCCCAGATCCGGCAGCTGGAGCGGGAGCTGGGGCAGCCGCTGTTCGACCGCTCCGGCCGGACCGTCCGCCTGACCGAGGTCGGCGCCGCCGTCCTGCCCTACGCGCGGGCCGCGCTCGCGGCGGTCGAGGGCGCCCGGCTGGCCGTGGACGAACTGACGGGCCTGCTCCGCGGGCACGTCACTATCGGCACGATCGACTGGATCCGGTCGCTGGACCTTCCAGGAATGCTGGCCGGCTTCCACCGCGACCACCCGGACGTCGAGATCACCGTCGTCCAGGAGGACTCCGCGGCGCTGACCGAAGGGCTCCGCACCGGACGGATCGACCTGGCGTACCTCAGCCTCGGAGCCGGCCCGCCCGAGGGCGTCGCGACGCGGGTCGTCATCGAGCAGGACCTCGTCGCCGCCGTCGCCCGCGCCCACCCGCTGGCGCGCAGGTCCACGATCACCCTGCAGGCGCTCGCCGAGGAGAGCCTGATCTGCCTGCCGAAGGGCACCGGGCTGCGGTCCGTCCTGGACGCGGCCTTCGCGGACGCCGGCCTGCGCCCGCGCGTGGCGTTCGAGGCGGGCGAGCCGCCGGTGCTCGCGGAGATCGCCGCATCCGTCTCGAATCCTGCTACGAAGAACCGGCCGAGACCGTGTCCAAGGCCGTGGCCCACGGCTCGGACGACGAGGTGCGCGAGGCGTTCG
>NZ_JBFARL010000386.1:0-3201 GCF_040674655.1 Actinomadura sp. NPDC049753
GGGCGGGGGCGGCTCGCGGCCGCCGCCGGGCCGGGCGGCGACGTCGAGCAGATGCCGAAGCCTTTCACCTTCCGCGTCCGCGTGGGGCGCGGCGCGCGCCGGAGGCCGCCGGGCCGGGGCCGCGGCGGCACCACGGGTCTCACCGTAGACCGAACTTGCCTAGGCGGCAAAGTTTCAGGGGCTGCCAATTTCGGTGACGTGCATCTCACCCGGCCGCCGGGAGCTCCCCGCTAGACGAGCGGAAGGCCGGTGTAGTTCTCGGCCAGGGACGTCTGGGCCGCCTCCGAGGAGGCCACGTAGTCCAGATGTGAGCGCTGGAGCCGCCGCTCGAAGCCGGTCGCGGACGGGTCGGTGTGCAGCAGCGTGGTCATCCAGTACGAGAAGTGCTCGGCCCGCCACACCCGCCGCAGGCACGCGTCGGAGTAGCCGTCCAGCAGCGCGTGCGACCCGGAGGCGTACCGTTCGGCGAACGCCCCCGCCAGGACCGTCACGTCCGACACCGCCAGGTTGAGGCCCTTCGCCCCGGTCGGCGGGACGATGTGCCCCGCGTCCCCGGCGAGGAACAGCCGGTCGTGCCGGAGCGGCTCGGCCACGAAGCTGCGCATCGGCGTGATCGACCTGTCGGTGATCGGCCCCTCGCGCAGCTCCCACCCGTCGCCGGTCGCGAACCGCGCCGCGAGCTCGTCCCAGATCCGGGCGTCCGGCCACGCGGCGAGGTCCTCGTCCGGCGGCACCTGCAGGTAGAGGCGGCTCACCCGCGGAGAGCGCAGGCTGTGCAGCGCGAACCCGCGGTCGTGGTGGGCGTAGATCAGCTCGTCGGTGGAGGGCGGGACGTCGGCGAGGATCCCGAGCCAGGCGAACGGGTACTCGCGCTCGAACGTCCGCAGGCCCGGCACCGCCGGGCGGCTGACGCCGTGGAACCCGTCGCAGCCGGCGATGTAGTCGCAGTCCAGGGTGCGGGTCCGGCCGCCCTCGGCGAAGGTCACGCTCGGCGCGGAGGCGTCCACCGCGACGACCTCCGCCTCGAACCGCACGTCGCCGCCGTCGGCCAGCCGCCGGGCGACGAGGTCCTTGACGATCTCGGTCTGCGCGTAGACGGTCACGGCCCGGCCGGTGAGGTCGGCCAGCGGGACCCGGTGCCCGGCGCCGCCGAACCGCAGCTCGAGCCCCCGGTGGACCAGGCCCTCCCGGTCCAGCCGCGCGCCCACGCCGCTCTCGCGCAGCACGTCGGTCGTGCCCTGCTCCAGCATCCCGGCCCGCTGCCGGTGCTCCACGTAGTCGCGGTCGCGGCTCTCCAGGACCACCGAGTCGATCCCCTGGAGATGGAGCAGATGCGACAGCAGCAGGCCCGCAGGCCCGCCGCCGATGATCGCGACCTGGGTCCGCATCGTTCCTCCTCGTTCGGCTCCGCCGCCGATGTTCGCGCGCGTCGCCGCAGGTTCAGGCGCCGGTGTTCCGCTCAGCGGAAAACATCCCGGAGTCTCCGCGCCAGTGCGCCGCCACGTCCCGGGACAGGGCGCGCACCGCGGTCGTCAGCGGCGGCAGCAGCCGCCGCAGGTCGGCGCCGCGGGTGCTCGACACCAGCGACATCGCCGCGACCACGTCGCCCGCGCCGTCGCGCACGGGAGCGCCGACGGACGACGCGCCGAGCGTCATCTCGTCGCGGGTCACCGCGTAGCCGGAGCGGACGACCTGCTCGACGCAGCGCCGCAGCTCGCCGGGATCGGTGATGGAGCGCGCCGCGTGCCGGGGCAGCTCGCCGGCCAGGACCTCCTCCCGCACCCGCGGCGGCGCGAACGCCAGCAGCACCTTCCCGACGCCGGTGGTGTGCAGCGGCAGCGTCGCGCCGACCTGCGTCACGACCGGCACCGACCGCGTCCCGCGCAGCCGCTCCACGATCAGCACCCGGTCGTCGCGGAGCACGCCGAGCTGGACGTTGTCGTGGGTGGCCTCGTACAGGTCCTCCATGTGCGGGAGGGCCAGCTCCCGCAGCCCGGTGACCGCCGGGGCCTGGCTGCCGATGCGCCACAGCCGGGTGCCGATGCGGTACGTCCCGTCCGGCACCCGCTCCAGGAACCCGCCGCCGACCAGCTCGCCGACGAGCCGGTGGCCGGTCGCGAGCGGCAGGCCGGCGCGGCGGCAGATCTCGCTCAGGTTGAGGCGGACGCCGCCCTGCGCGAAGGCGTTCAGGATGGCCATGACCTTGCCCGCCACGCTGACCGGCCGCGCGCGTTCCGTCCCGTCCCCTCCCACGTGGCTCCTCCGCCCGGGCCCGCGCCCGTCACTCCCCTTCGTTCAGTACCCGCTGGGCGACGGCGAACGCCGAGTTCGCGGCGGGCACTCCACAATAGATCGCCGTCTGCAGGAGCACCTCCCCGATCTCGTCGGGGGTCAGTCCGTTGCGGAGCGCCGCGCGGACGTGCATGGCGAGCTCGTCCAGGTGGCCGCCCGCGACCATGGCGGTCAGCGTGATGCAGCTGCGGGTCCTGCGGTCCAGGCCCGGGCGGCTCCAGACGTCGCCCCACGCGTAGCGGGTGATGAGGTCCTGGAAGTCGGCGGTGAAGCCGTCCTTGCGGGCCTCGGCGCGGTCGACGTGGGCGTCGCCGAGCACCTCCCGCCGCGTCCTCATGCCCTGCGCGTGCCGTTCCCCGTCGGACATGCGCTCGCTCATCGGCGGGATCCCTTCCAGGTGCGGTCCAGGTGCGCGGTGATCGCCTCGGTGACCTCGGCCGGGCGTTCGGCGTTCGCCAGGTGCCCGGCCCCCTCGACCACCGTGAGGCGGGCGCCCGGGATGCCGGCGGCGAGCCGGTCGGCGTGGCCGCGCGGCGGGGTCGGGCCGTCCTGCGCCCCGGCGACCACCAGGGCCGGCGCGCGGACCTCGGCCAGGCGCGCGGTCGCGTCGAACGCGGCCAGGGCCTCGCAGCAGCGGGCGTAGCCCTCGGCGTCGGTGGCCCGGAGCATCGCCACGTAGGGGCCCGCGCCGGTGAAGGACGGCGTGAACCAGCGCTCCGCGGCGCTGTCGGCGACGGGGCCGACCCCCTCGCGGCGGACCAGCGCGGCGCGTTCGCGCCAGGCCCGCGGGTCGCCGAAGCGCGGGGACGTGCAGCACAGGACCAGGCTCGCGACGCGCTCCGGGGCGCGCAGCGCGAGGGCCGTCCCGACCGCGCCTCCGAGCGACACCCCGGCGTAGGCGGCCCGCTC
>NZ_JBFARL010000387.1:0-3166 GCF_040674655.1 Actinomadura sp. NPDC049753
CGCGGGCCGCCCGGTCGCCGGGCGGCCCGCGGACCGCTGCGTGAGGCCCCGGGCGCGCACCGTCACGGCACCGCGACGGGGCGGGAGAAGGATCAGCGCCCGGCCCGACCGGCGCGTATAAGCGTGGTGTAAGGTCCAACGACGCACGGGGCGAACGTCGCGAATCGACCAGCGACAGACCATCGGGGGTCCTGTCCGCCCCGCCCGTGGTAAACCCAGGACGAGCGCGAAGTCACGCGGTGATGGAAGAAGGCGAGGGGGCCCGCCATGAGGCATGCACGGGACGGGGCTGCCGCGGCGATGAGCGCCGCTTCCAGGATTCTGGTCGCGCGGGGCAAGAACGAGCCCCAGGAGATGGAGAACCCCGACGTCGCCTGGGGACAGCGCGCCCGTGACGGAGTGTGGGTGCCGACCAGGGACGGGCAGCGGATCCACCTCGGGATCGACGTCGCGGCGGCCGACACCGTCGCCCAGGTGCTGCGCCCGAGCCTGCGGGTGTTCGTCGGAGTGGACGTCGACACCGACATCGTCGCGCAGACGACGGCCGGCGGGGTGCGCCTGCTCACGGTGATCCACGGTCCCGACGCGCCCACGGAGTTCCGGTTCGCGATCTCCCTCGCCGACGGGCTCGCGCTGGAGTCGATGCCGTCCGGCGGCTACGACGTCGTGCACCTGCGGTACGGCGCCACGGTGGGGCGGCTCTACAACCCGTGGGCGAGCGACTCGATGTTCCGCCAGGTGAAGGCGGACTACGCCCTCGACGGCTCGGCCGTCACGATGCGCATCCAGCACACCGACGCCTACTACCCCGTCGTCGCCGACCCCCACTACGAGCGCTGACGCCCCGGCCGCAGCGGCGGGGCCGGGTTCAGGAGGGCGGCCTCCTCACCGCCACGGGGTCCTCGAAGTCGAGCTCCCGCCCGATCTCGCGGAGCGTCTCGGCGCCGATCCTGCCCTTGCGGTAGAGCACCTGGAGCCTGGCGCGCTGCGCCATGACCAGCTCGGTGCGGACGCGGCGGCTGTCCGGCGGACGGGGCCCCTCCGCGCCCTCCCGGTCCAGGAAGTAGCGGACGCGTTCGAGCCGCAGTTCGAGCATCTGCCGGAAGGCCTCGGCCGTCCGGTCGTCGACCTCGTCCTCCTCGGCGAGCTCGTCCAGCCGCGCCAGGGCCGCCTGGAGCCCCGCCTTGCGGGCGAGCATCGACTCCGTGCGCCGCCGTTCCGGCTCGATCAGCCCGAGCCGGCGCAGCAGGAGCGGCAGGAGCGGCGCCTGCCCGACCAGCGTGACCAGCACGACGAGCGCGGCGAGCAGGACCAGCAGCCCGCGCTCGCCGCCCAGGCCGATGGGCAGCGACAGCGCGATGGCCAGTGAGATCGCGCCGCGCATGCCGCCGAGGCCGATGACGAGCCGCTCCCGCAGGCCGAGGTCCGCCCGGCTGCGCCGGCCGCCGGGCACCAGCCGGGCGAGCGGCCCGTTGCCGAGCTGCCAGAGCAGCCGGACGCCGATGGCCACGGCCGACACCGCGAGCGCGACCGCCACCACCGTCCCCCAGGTCCGGCCGCCCGGGGCGCGCACGATCTCCCGGATCTCCAGGCCGAGCAGGACGAACAGCGCCGACTCCAGCAGGAAGGTGAGGATCCGCCAGAAGGTGGTGCCGGCGAGCCGCGAGGCGGGCTGCAGGAAACCCTCCCCGTGCGTGCCGATGGAGAACCCCGCGACGACCGTCGCGAGCACCCCGGACGCGCCGAACCGGTCCGCGGGGACGAACGCGACGTAGGGCGTGACGAGGGAGACGATGATCTGGCTGACCGGATCGCTGATCCAGCGCCGGATCCGGCGGACGACGATGCCGACGACCAGCCCGTAGGCCACGCCGCCGAGCACGATCTGGGCCACCCGGGCCGCACCGTGCGCCACGGTGAAGTCGGTGCCGAGCGCCTCGACCGCCAGCCCGAAGATCGTCAGCGCGGCGCCGTCGTTGATCAGGCTCTCGCCCTCCAGGATGGTGACCATCCGCGGCGGCGCGCCCAGCCGCTGCATCACCGCCGTCGCCGCCACCGGGTCGGTGGGCGACACCGCGGCCCCGAACGCGAGCGCGGCGGTCCAGCCGACGTCCGGCAGCAGGACGTGCAGCGTCGCGGCCACCGCGACGGTCGTGACGGTGGTCAGGCCGAAGGCCAGGGCGAAGATGGGCACGGCATCGGCGCGGGCCTCGCGCGGGGCGGTGAAGAACGCCGCGTGGTAGAGCAGCGGCGGCAGGAACCCGAGCAGCACCACCTCGGGCGGGACGACGACCGCGGGCAGCGCCGGCACGAACCCGGCCGCCAGGCCGAGCAGGACGAGCACGATGGCGTCCGGCGCGCGCAGCCGCCCGGCCAGCCCGCGGGCCAGCAGGACCACGACGGCGACGGCCAGGAAGACGATGAAGAGCCGGTCCTCCTCCACGGCGATGGTCCTTGCCGGAAAGCGGCGGCGTAGTCGCTGGGGCGAGCCACGGGATGGAACGTTCCGTTCGGCTGCCGGCGCCGTGGGCGCCAGCGTGTCCTGGCGGGGTGGGCGCCGACGTGCGCCGTTCCCGTCATATGGTGGGAGCCACGGGCCGCGTTCCGGCCCCGGCGACGACGCCGGGCGCCCGACCGCCCGGGTCCCCCGAGACTGGAGTCATCGTGATCTTCACTCATGACACCGAGCACGCGCTCGCCGTCGTCGTCGACCTGATCAACACGAGCGCGGCGGCGTCCGGTGCGGAGGAGCTCGGCGGGCTGCCCGGCCTGCGGGAGTTCGTGGACCGCAACGCCTTCAGCGACGTGGGCGAGCTCACCGCCGCCGACCTGGCCCGCGTGCTGGAGCTGCGCGGCCGCTTCCACGCGGTGTTCCGCTCCGGGGACGTCCCCTCCGCCGTCCGGCGGATCAACGAGATCGTCGGCGAGGTCCGCACCACGCCGCACCTGACCGACCACGACGGCTACCACTGGCACGTGCACTTCTTCGCGCCGGGCGCGCCTCTCGGCGAGCACCTGGCCGCCGACTGCGGCATGGCGCTGGCCTACGTGGTCGCGGCGGGCGAACTGGAGATGGTGCCCTTGAGGTCGAGCGCGCCGTGCTCGTAGAAGCGCGAGTCCTCGATGTCGATCATGGCCTGCCGCATGATGGGGGCGACCTGGTCGA
>NZ_JBFARL010000388.1:0-3130 GCF_040674655.1 Actinomadura sp. NPDC049753
AGACCACCGACGTCCGGGCCCGGCCTCCCGGACGGTCGCCGACACCGCCGCGCCCTCCCGCTGGAACGTGCGGGCGATGCCGCGCCGGGCCCGCTCCCGGGCCGCGCTGCGCGTCAGGTCGGCGTCGTCCAGCAGGACGGCGCCCGCCGCCGGGCGCCGCAGCCCCGTGATCACGTCGCACAGCGTCGTCTTCCCGGCGCCGCTCGGGCCGACCAGCCCGGTGACCGTGCCGGGCGGAGCGGTCAGCCCCGCCCCGTCGACCGCCGTCAGCGCGCCGAAACGGACCGTCACGTCCCGCACCCGCAGGCCCTCCGCAGCGGCCATGGCCTTCCGCCCTCCGCGCCTCGTGTGATGTGGATCACTGGCGGGTCCACACCCTACTGAGGCGCGCGGGCGGCGGCAACGGACCGGCGGGAGGCCGGCGGCGGTCAGGTCGCCGGGGGGCCGAGCCGGTCGCGCGTCCACTCCTTGACCCCGGCGACGAACGCCTCGACGTCGGCGGCCTTGCCGGAGGCCATCTCGCCGAACCAGTCCGGCACGTACCGCTCGAACCGCCCGCTCTCCAGGACCTCCAGGACGGCCGCGGCCACCTCCCGCGGCGGCAGCGCGTCCGACAGGTCGCTGAGCGGCGGCTCGTTGCCGGGAAGGGTGAACAGCTCGGTCCCGGCGATGAGCGCGGGCTGGATCACGTGGGCCCGCACGCCCGTGCCGTCCAGGTCGACCGCCATGCTCTCCCAGAACGCCGTGAGCGCCGCCTTGGACGCGGAGTAGGCGGCCTCGTGCGGCGGGCCGAGCCGCGCCGCGACCGAGCCCACCGCCACCAGGTGCCCGCGCCCGCGCGCGACCATGCCGGGCAGCAGCGCCAGCGTGAGCCGCACGGGGGACAGGTAGTTGAGGCGCATCACCTCGTCGGCCTCGGCGGGGGACAGGTCCTGGACGCGGCGCCGCTTCGGCATCCCCGCGTTGTTGACCAGCACGTCGACGCCGCCGAGTTCGCGCTCGGCCTCGGCGGCGAGGTCGGCGACCGCGTCGGGGTCGGCGAGGTCGGCCGCCCACATCGCCGAGTCGGGGGCGTGCTCGCGGCACCGGGAGAGCACCTCCGAGAGCCTGTCCTCGCGCCGCGCCACCAGGCCGACGCGCGCGCCGGCGGCGGCGAGCGCCTCCGCCACCACGGCGCCGATGCCCGACGAGGCTCCCGTGACCAAAGCGGACCGTCCGGTGAGAGTCGCCATGCGGACCAACGTCACACAGCCCGGCCTCACCGGCAAGGCGCAGCGCCGTCGCCCCCGAAGGGCGGTGCGCCGGAATGTCCGGCGGTGCCCGTGCCGTGTCGGTAAGGTAGTGGGTTTCGCCCCCTCGCCACTCTCGCAGCCGGAGGTCTGTCCGCATGCCCGCCGAGCCCGCCGAGCCCGCCGACCCTTCCGAACCCGCGGTCCTGGCGGCCGAACGCGCCCACCTCGCCGAGTCCCGCGCCGCGCTGCGCCGGATGCGCGAGCACGCCGCGAGCCTCTCCGCCGACGTCGCCGCCGACTGGGTCTCCAAGCAGTTCCTGGAGTCGCTGCTCGACCAGCGGGTCGAGGCGCTCGCCGACCACCCCGGCACCCCGCTGTTCTTCGGCCGGATGGACCGCGACGGCGCGGCCGGCCCCGACCTGCCCGCCGTCATGTACGTGGGGCGGCGGCACGTCCACGACGGCGACGAGGGACGCCCCCTCGTGCTGGACTGGCGCGCCCCCGTCTCCCGGGCCTTCTACCAGGCCGGGCCCGCGGACCCGATGGGCTGGCGGCTGCGGCGGCGCTTCGGGTTCCGGGCCGGCGAGCTGACCGCGTTCGAGGACGAGCCCCTCGACGGCGGCGGCCCGCGGCCGGAGGCGGGCCCGTCCCGGATCCTGACCGAGGAGATCGAGCGCCCCCGGACCGGCCCGATGCGCGACATCGTCGCCACGATCCAGCCCGAGCAGGACGAGATCGTCCGCGCCGACCTGCCGCTGAGCGTCTGCGTCCAGGGCGCGCCCGGGACCGGCAAGACGGCCGTCGGCCTGCACCGCGCCGCCTACCTGCTGTTCACTCACCGGGAGCGGCTGTCGCGGTCCGGCGTGCTGATCGTCGGGCCGAACCGCGCCTTCCTCGCCTACATCTCGGCGGTGCTGCCCGCGCTCGGCGAGGTCCGGGTGGAGCAGGCCACCATCGACGACCTGCTCGGCCCGCCGCTCGGCGACGAGCCCGCGGACGCGGCCGCCCTCAAGGGCGACGCCCGGATGGCCGACGTGCTGCGCAGGGCGCTGTGGCTGCACGTCCGCAAGCCGGAGGAGGGGCTCGTCGTCACCCGGGGCGCGGCGCGCTACCGGCTCGCCGACCACGAGATCCGCGAGATCGCCGCCGCGCTGCGCGGCACCACCCGGTACGGCAGCGGGCGCGCCGCGTTCGCGCAGCGGCTCGCGCACCAGATCCTCGTGCGGATGGAGCGGCGCGGCGAGGCCCCCGACGACCGCGTCCAGGACCAGGTCGCGCGGAGCCGGCCGGTCAAGCAGGTCCTCGACGCGGTGTGGCCGAAGGTGAGCGCCGAGCAGGTCCTGCACCGGCTGCTGTCGGACGCCGACCTGCTGCGCGCGGCCGCGAAGGGCGTGCTCGACGAGGACGAGCAGGCCGTCCTGGTGCAGGCGAGCCCCGCCCGCTCGCACCGCTCCGCCAAGTGGACCGCCGCCGACCGGGCCCTGCTCGACGAGCTGAACGACCTCATCGAGCGCACCACCTCGCTCGGCCACCTGGTGGTGGACGAGGCGCAGGACCTGTCCGCGATGCAGCTACGGGCGCTGGGGCGCCGCTGCGCGACGGGCTCGGCGACCGTCCTCGGCGACCTCGCGCAGGGCACGACCGCGTGGTCGGCCCGCACGTGGAAGGAGGTCCTCGCCCATCTCGGGCAGGACGGGGAGGTCACCGAGCTGACCCTCGGGTTCCGCGTTCCGGGCACCGTCCTCGACTTCGCCGCCCGCCTGCTCCCGCACGTCGCACCCGGGCTGGAGCGGCCGCGCTCGCTGCGCCCCGGCGCTCCCTGAGCCAGGTACTGCAGCATGGGATGAGCGGCATCGCCCAGCAGGCCGAGGCGTCCGTCGACCCAGGCGTCCGTGGGC
>NZ_JBFARL010000389.1:0-3110 GCF_040674655.1 Actinomadura sp. NPDC049753
CCGGTGGGCGTCGCCGCGCGGCTCGGCGGCGTAGCGGGTGCCCGCGCGCGCCCAGCGCTCGGCGACGGCGCGCCAGTCGATCCGCCGCGGCTCCGCGCCGGTCCTCATCGCGCGCCCGAGCTCGTCGAAGAACAGCTTCCAGCGCTCGGCGTAGTAGCCGCCGACCAGCCCGTTGAACTCGCGGCGCGCGTAGTCCTGGAGGCCGGGGCTGCCACTCTCCCACAGCGTGACCAGCGACTTGAGGTTGTAGTCGAGGGTCCGCGCCTCCCCGGGGTCCGCCGCCTGCCGGGCCGCCTCGCGCTGCCAGGCTCCGAGGAGGAAGTGGGGGTCGGCACCGAGGACGTCGTCCATGAGGCGGATCTCGCTCGTCCACCGGGCGGTGAGCCGCGCGAACGCGGTGCGGTCGCCGTCCCGGTAGGCGGCGCGGATCTTCGGCAGGAGCAGCCGGCCGCGGTTCGCCAGCACCTGCCTGGCGACGTCCACGAGGTCGTAGCGGTAGGCGCTGGAGCGCCGCAGGCGCGGATCGACGTCGAGCAGTTCGCGCAGGGCCTTCTCGAACTCCCCCGGGTCGTACTGGAGCGGCGTCCCGGTGGTGGTGAGGCTCGGCTGGTCGTCGAACAGGCCGGTCACGTGCCGGGTGTCCTTGCCCGCGGGCCACGCGTAGGCGGTCCGGCCGATGATCCGCCAGGCCGCGAGCGCGTGCGGGTCGGCGGCGCCGTACCGGGCCGTGGCGTACTCGTCGAACCAGGCGTCGACGTCGACCGGGCCGTCCCGCCACGGCATGTCGGCGAAGAACGCCACCGCCGCCGGGTTGTTGTCGATGGCCTCGGGCATCAGCGCGATGCCGTTCATGGCCGTGCCCTGCCTGGCGCGCCAGGCGTGGAACTTCTCGTTCCACACGGTGAGGCCCGCGCCGAAGTTCTGGTGGCCGCCGAAGTTCCAGATCGTTCCGAACGCGTACTGCGTGCCGAGGAAGTCCTTGTCGCGGTCGGTCACCCCGGGCTGCTCGGTGATCCCGTCCACGATGAACATGCGCGAGCGGTCGACCGCCCGGAGGGTCTCCGCGCGGGGGTTGTTCTGCCAGCCGAGGATCACCCAGGTCGCGCCGGGATGCGCCGCTTCGAGGGCGTCCTGCACGGCCCGGGACGCCTCGGGCACCGGCACGGACCCGGCCCGCCCGCCCTCGTGCAGCAGGTCCATCTTGTACATCGCGCTCGCCCCGTACAGCTGGGTCTGCGCCTCGTAGAAGGCCGCCGCGACCTTGCCGAACTCGGGTCCGGTCGGGTCGAGCCAGTCGGGGCGCTCCAGGCCGTTCCAGGTGCCCTGCGGGACGGTGTTCGCCCCCGGGTTGCGGGTCTCGAAGTCGGTCGGGACGGTGCCGTAGTAGCCGGGCAGGACCGGCGTCATGCCCAGCTCGCGCAGCCGGTCGACCATGCGCCGCGCGAGCGCCGCGCGCCGGTCGATCAGCTGCTGGGAGATCGGCGAGTCGGTGCAGCACATGTTCTGCAGCAGCCACCACGCCTGGTGGCCCGGCTGCGGGATCCAGGCGCGCATGTCCGCGGCGCTGTAGCCGAACTGCTGGAACGTCCGCTGGTAGACCGCGTCCTGCCCCTCGTACACCAGGACCTCGTTGATGCCGAGCAGCGCGAGCGCGTCGATGCGGCGCTCCCACTCCTCCCAGCTCAGGTACGCGCCGGCGTATCCCTCGTTGGTGTCGTTGAGCGCGAACCGGTGCGCGACCGAGGAGTCCGCCTCGATCGGCGCGGAGGGCAGGGGCAGCCGCGCGGGCAGGTCGAGCTGCGTCCCGCCGATCGCGACGTTCGCGTGCGCGACCTCCCGCAGGTAGCGGCCGAACCCGGTGAGCTGGACGGCCGGGGTCGTGCCCGCGACGACCAGGCGCCCGTCCTCGGCGGAGACCCGGAAGCGGTCGGGGCCGGAGCCCTTGGGGATCGTCCGCAGCCCGACCTGTCCGGCCCTGTCCCGGCCGAGGAGCCGCTCCAGCGCGCGGGCGGCGGGTCCCGTGGCGGGGGCCGCCGGCTCCGCGCCGCGCGCCGCCGCCGGGGCCACCGCGGTCAGCGGGAGCGCGAGCAGTGCGACCAGCATGACGATGGCCGACCGCATGCGGCCACCGGCTTCCCTCCGTCGGCCCGGGACCATGGCGGACACCTCCACCGCGAGGTTTGTTAAGCTCGTTGAAAAACTGGAGCGGCCTTCATCATGAGGGCGCCGGGTCCCTCGGTCAAGGGTCCGTCCGCGATCTTCTGGAGGGGCATGGGAGAGGATCGCGCGGTCGGCACGCCGGTGCTGCGCCGCCTCAACACCGCCGCCGTCCTGCGGGCGGTGCGCGGGCGCGCGCCCGATCCGCTGCGCCTCGCCGAACTCGTCGAGCTCACCGGGCTCACCCGTCCCACCGTGGGGCAGGCGGTGGACGACCTGGTCGAGGCGGGCTGGCTCCAGCAGCACGACCCGGCGGCGGCCTCGCGGCACGGCGGCCGCCCCGCCGTGCGCGTCTCGCTGCGGGGCCGCGCCGCGCCGGTGCTGGGGCTCGACGTCGGCCCCCACACGGTCAGCGCGGGGGTGAGCGACCTCGCCGCCCGGCGCCTGGCGGCCGTGCGCCGCCCGGTAGGGCGGAGCGAGGCCGGCCACCTCCTGCGCGCCGTCGACGAGGTGGTCGGGCGCGCCCTGCGGGAGGCCGGCCTCGGCGCGGACGAGATCGCCGGCGTGGTGGCCGCCACCCCGGGCATCGTCGACCCCGGAGCCGGACGCGTCCTGCTGGCGCCGAGCGTCCCGGGCTGGACGTCGGTGGACCTCGCCGGCCACCTGCGCGACCGCTTCCCCTGCCCCGTCCAGGTGGAGAACGACGCCAACCTCGCCGCCCTGGCCGTCGCCGGGGAGCGCGGGACCCTGCTGGCCGTGCAGTGGGGCGAGCGCCTCGGCGCCGGCGTCGTGATCGACGGCCGCCTCCACCGGGGCTCGGGCGCCGCCGGGGAGATCGGCTTCATCCGCCCGCCCGGACGCTTCGGCGGCACGTGGCCGACCCGGCGGTAGTGGGCCATCCTCCATCGCCTCCGATGATTAACGCATTAACTACTTTCTGCCGACCCTACGGC
>NZ_JBFARL010000390.1:0-3107 GCF_040674655.1 Actinomadura sp. NPDC049753
CGTCCGGCTCGCGAAGATCGCGGTGAATAGGCTGTGATCATGGACATCGACATCGCGGCGGGGACCACGGACGACGTCGACTCGCTGGAACCGCTCCACGGTCCGGCGAGCACCAGGCCGATGATGATCGCCGCGGCGCCGAGCGCGGCGCCGAACTCGCGCAGCACCCGGACGCCCTCCAGGGACCCCGCCAGGCCCGCCACGACGAGGACCCCGCCGGCGATCGGCAGGCCGCGCCGCGCCCGGCCGGGCGGTTCGCGGCGGCCGGCGAGGGCGGCGACGACGTCCATCCGGCCGGCCTGGCGCGCGGGCACCAGGGCGGCGAGCACCCCGCTGCCCGCGCCGAGCAGCACCGTCACGGCGACGACGGTCCACGGCACGGTCAGCGGGCCGAGCCCGTCCGGTCCGGACCCGATCCGCGCGACGACGGCCGCGGCGGCGATGCCGAGCCCGGTCCCGACCAGCGCGGCGATCCCGCCGAGGAGCAGGCCGCTCGCGAGGACGACGGCGCGCAGGTGCCGGCCCGCGCCGCCCGACGCCGCGACGAGCGCGAGCTCGCGGCGCCGGCGCCGGACGTCCACCATGAACGCCGGCCCGGCGAGCAGGACGACCTCCAGCACGACCATCGCGACGATCATCGCGAGCACGGCCGACTCGGCGGCGCTCGGGGCGCCGGACTCCGCGTCGGCCCCCGCATCGGCGGTCGAGCGCAGCACGGCCAGGGCGACGACGACGCCGATCGGCAGGCCGATCATGGACAGCACGAGCGCCGTGCGGCCCTTGGCGCGCAGCGCGTCCTGGCGGGCCAGGCGCAGCGCGAAGACGTAGCGGTTCACAGCTTCTCCTGGAGGAGGCTCTCGGGGCCGGTCGCACCGGGCGTGGCGTCGACGATCCGGCCGTCGCGCAGGAACACGATCCGGTCGGCCCAGGCGGCGTGGCGCGACTCGTGCGTGACCATCAGGCAGGACGCGCCCGCGTCGCAGCGGGCCCGCAGCACGCGCAGCACGTCCTCGCCGGTGTGGCTGTCGAGCGCCCCGGTCGGCTCGTCGGCCAGGACGAGCCGCCGCTCGCCGACCAGCGCGCGGGCGATCGCGACGCGCTGCTGCTGACCGCCGGACATCTCGTCGGGGAAGCGGTCGGCCAGCTCGGCGACGCCGACCTCCGCGAGCGCCTCCCGCGCCTCGCGGCGGGCCGTGCGGGCGCGGACGCCGTCCAGCTCGCGCGGCAGCATGACGTTCTCGGCCGCGGTGAGGCTCGGGATGAGGTTGAGGTCCTGGAAGACGTAGCCGACGCCGCGGCGGCGCAGCGCGGCGCGCCCGGCCCGGCCGAGCCCGGCGAGGTCGGCGCCGTCCACGAGGATCCGGCCGGCCGTGGGATGGTCGAGCCCGCCGGCGAGCGTCAGCAGGGTCGACTTGCCGGAGCCCGAAGGGCCCATCACGGCGACGAACTCCCCCGCCGCGACGTCCAGCGTCACCTCGCGCAGCGCGTGGACGAGGGTCGGGCCGGCGCCGTGGTCGCGGGACACCTCCCGCATCGCCAGCAGGCTCATCGCCGCGCCTCCTCGTCGACCGGAGCGGGCGCCTCGACCGGGGCGGCGGGGCCGGTGGCCTCGGCGCGGGCGACGTAGGCCTCGCAGTGGTCCAGCCAGCGGACCTCGGCCTCCGCCTGGAAGATCATGGATTCCAGGACCAGCCGCCACGCGCGGTCGCCCTGGTCGGCGGGGACGGCGGGCGCGCCGGCCTTGAGGCGGGTGAGGTCCTGCAGGGTGCGCAGGGTGGCGGTGCGCTGGGTCTGGACGACGTCCGCGGCGTCGACGCCGGGCGTGGTGACGGCCATCGCCAGCTTGATCGCCAGCTCGTCGCGGGGGCGGTCGGAGCGGGCGATGGGGGTGGCGAACCACCGCCGCACGTCCTCCTCGCCCGCCTGGGTGATCCGGTAGACGAACCGGCCCTCGTCGTCGGCGTCCCCGCGCGTGACGAGCTCGTCGCGTTCGAGGCGGGAGAGGGTGGAGTAGACCTGGCCGATGTTGAGCGGCCAGGTGGCGCCGGTGGACGACTCGAACTCGGCGCGCAGCTGGTAGCCGTAGCGGGGCCCCTGGGACAGCAGGGCGAGCAGACCGTGACGGATGGACATGCCTACCAAGTATGCATACCGAGTATGCGGCAGGCAATACCGAGTATGCATCCGAGAGGACACACCGGCCGGTTTTCACTGTGCGCGACGGATCGGGGCCTTACCGTGACCGGAGTCCCCGGCCGATCAGGAGATGCCCCGTGACCTCGGACAACACCATCAGCGTCCTGCGCGACGTGCTGCGCGTGTACGACCACCGCTTCCTGGCCCTCGACGGCCCCCAGCGGGAGCGGCTGGTGGAGGGCACCCGCCGCGTCCTCGGCGAGGAGGGGCTGAGCGAGGCCGCCCGCGCCGCGATGCCCGCGTCCGCTCGGCTCAGGGCGTTCTGCATCCAGCACGGCCTGCGCGACGAACTGGAGCGGCTGATCCGGGACGAGGTCGAGGGGACCCCGGCGGGCGCGGTCGTGGTCGGCGGCCGGATCTACGCGATGTACCCCTACCTGCGCGGCGTCTCCCGGCAGGACGCCGACATCACCACCGAGGTCGGCGTCGAGCACCGCCTGGAGGCCGTCTGCTGGCAGGGCAGGAAGGTCCGCATCCGCGGCGCCGCCGCCCTCCAGCGCGTCGAGACCGGCCGGACGTCCGTCGACGTCGTCCTGCGGGAACGCGCGTCCGGCAAGGAGCACGGCTTCGTCGCCGATCCCCGCGCGGGCCGCTCCGGAGGGTTCGAGGTCGTCGCCGACCCGGCCGCCGTGGAACCGGGGCGCTGGGACGTGCACGTCACCGCGACCGCGCTCGGCGTCACCCGCGAGGCCCGCTTCGGCTCCGTGCGCGCCGAGGCGGTGAAGGCGGCGGCGCAGCGGCGGGCCGTCGGCACGAAGGACGTCACCGTCTACTTCACCAAGGGCGGCCACCTGGCCCTGCTCGTGGACGAGGCCGCCGAGCCCGCCTCACTGCGCGGCAGGATCCGCCGCCGCCTCCGCCGCTGAGCACGCGGGCCCGCGCGGCCCGCGCGGCCCGCCGGGCATGCGAAG
>NZ_JBFARL010000391.1:0-3087 GCF_040674655.1 Actinomadura sp. NPDC049753
ATGCTCCTGGATCGGCTGTCGCCCACCGAACGCGCCGCCTATGTCCTGCGAGAGGCGTTCGACTATCCCTATCCGCAGATCGCCGAGATCCTCCATCACGGGCCCGGCGACGATCGTCCGCCCGCACGGCGGCGCGTCGGTCGCGCTGTTCCTGGCGCCCGCCGCCGCGCTGGTGTTCCGGCGGCGGCACCCGATGGCGGTCGCCTGGCTCACCACCGGGTTCGCCGCCCTGGTGTGGGCCGTGGAGCAGGCCGCCCCCGGCTCGCTGCTGCGGGTGGACGCCGACCACGCCCTCCACCCGGTGGCCTGGTGGCCGCCGACCGCGCCGCTCGCCGCCTACGCGGTGATGGCGTTCCCTCGCGACCCGCGCGGCCCTGTCTGGCGCCGCGCCCTGCCGGTCGCCGCGATGCTCGTCCCGATCGGCCGCCTGTACGACGTGCTTCCCGAGGCGTCGATGCGCCACGCCCCCGCCCAGGACACCGGGAGCGTCGAGGGGATCGTCTTCCGCAGCGTGGTCGTCGTGGTCGGCGGGGCCCTGCTCGGCCTGTACGCCGCCGCGCGCCGCCGCGTCCTGCAGGGCCTCACCGAGCGGGCGGAGAGGGCCGAGCGGGAGCGGCACCTGCTGGCCGAACGGGCCCGCGCCGAGGAGCGCGCCCGCCTCGCCGCCGAGATGCACGACGTCGTGGCGCACCGGGTGACGCTGATGGTGCTGCAGGCGGGGGCGCTGCGCGTCCGGGCGCCGGACGAGCCGACCCGCGCGGCCGCCGAGGAGCTGCGCGGCACCGGCTGCCAGGCCCTCGAAGAGCTGCGCGACGTGATCGGCCTGCTGCGCCGCGACCCGGGCGAGGCGCCGTCCGCGCCCCTGCCGGGCCTGACCGCGCTGGTCGCCGAATCGGCGGCCGTCGGCGTCCCCGTCGAGCTGGCCGAGCACGGCGACCCGCCGTCGGCCTCGCCCGCCGCCCGGCGCATCGCGTACCGGATCGTCCAGGAGGCGCTGACGAACGCCCGCAAGCACGCCCCGGGCGCCGCCGTCCACGTGGACGTCCGCTACCGGACCGACGGCGTGGCCCTGACCGTCCGCAACGCCGCCCCGTCCCGCGAACCGGACGCCGAGCTGGCCGCCAGCGGCTCCGGGACGGGCCTCGCGGGGCTCCGCGAGCGCGTCGAGCTGATCGGAGGGACGTTCGAGGCGGGTCCCCACCGGGGCGGGTTCCGCGTCGAGGCGTCCCTGCCGGCCTACGTCCCCCTCGCCCGGCCCGCTCCATGATCACGGTGCTGCTGGTGGACGACGAGCCGATGGTGTGCTCGCACCTGCGCACGATCCTCGGCGCGGCGGACGACGTCCGGGTGGTGGGGGAGGCGCACGACGGGGCGGCGGGCGTGGAGGCCGTCGTCCGGTACCGGCCGCACGTCGTGCTCATGGACCTGCGGATGCCGGTCGTGGACGGGCTCGCCGCGATCGAGCGGATCGCCGCACTGCGGTCGCCCCCGGTGGTCGTCGCGCTGACCACCTTCGACGCCGACGAGTACGTCATCCGGGCGCTGCGGGCGGGCGCGGCGGGGTTCCTGCTGAAGTCGACCCCGCCCGAGGACCTCGTGAAGCTGGTCCGGGTCGCCGCCGACGGCCACACGGTCATGTCGGCGGCCGCGACGATGCGGCTGCTCGGCACGGCCGACGCCCGCGCGTCCGGGCGCGACCGGACGCGCGCGCTCGTCGGCGGGCTCACCGAGCGGGAGACGCAGGTGCTGGCCTGCCTGGGCGAGGGACTGTCCAACGCGCGGATCGCGAGGCGCCTCCACCTCAGCGAGGCCACCGTCAAGGGCCACGTCTCCCGCCTTCTGGACAAACTGGGCTGCGCCAACCGCACCCAGGCAGGCCTCCTGGCCCGGGACGCCGGCCTGGCCGACCGCCCCGGCTAGGGGGCGTGGCGGCGGGCCCGGCGGACGCCGAACGCCAGCAGGACCGCGCGCACGACCCAGACGGCCAGCGCGATCTGCAGGACGACCAGGAACCCCGTGCCGGGCCCGGCCGTGAAGGCGAGCACCATGAACGCCGCGAACAGGAGCGGGAACGCCGGGAAGAGAGGCCCGGGCCGGCGGCGGGCCATATGCCGCTGACGGCGGTGCCAGGCGGGGTGTCCGGGGCCGCCGAACCCGACCGCCGTGCCCGGCCCCCACGCGTGCCCGAGCGGGGACTCCCACGGGGCCTCCTTCGCGGGTTCGGGCAGCCCGGTCGGGGACGGCAGGTCCCGGACGAGGGCGCGCAGGTCACCGCGCGTCTTGGCGGCCAGCACGGACTCCAGCCGCTCGTCGAGCTCGGGCCGGTCGAGCCTGCCCTCGGCGAAGTGGTCGTGCAGGGCGACCATGACGGCGTCGCGCTCGGCGTCGCCGACGCGGATCTCGTCGTGCCGGACCATGATCACTCCTCGGTGTCGTCGGCCGTCGGCCCCGGGCCGTCCAGGTCGTCGGCCAGGATGCGGTACAGGCTGCGACGGGTCTCCGACAGGACGTCGCGGGCCTGGGCGACCTGCTCGGGCGAGCCGGAGTGGACGATCTGCATCACCGCGGCCCCGGTCTGCGCGGCCTGCTTGAACAGCTCCGGGACGCCCTCGCCGAACTCGGGCGTCATCTCCGCCCACGGCTCGGCCAGCCGCTCGGCGTTCTCCTCCGTGTAGGCGCGGCCCTCCTCGGTGAGATGGAAGGTGCGGCGCCCGCCGGACTCGTCGCCCGCGATCAGCCCCTCGTCCGCGAGCTGCTGCAGCGCCGGGTAGACCGCGCCGGGGCTCGGCTTCCAGGCCCCGTCGCTGCGCTCGTTGATCTCCTGGATGATCTGGTAGCCGTTGCGCGGCTCCTCGGCCAGCAGGACGAGGATCGCCGCCCGGACGTTGCCCTTGCGGGCCTTGGCGCCCCGGCCCCACGGGCCGCCGCGCCCCCGCGCCCACGGCGGGCGCGACGGTGCCCACCACTGAGACCAGGGACACGAAACCGCCGATGATCAGGGTCGAACGCGGCCCGATCTCGACCGGACGGGCGGCGCACCGCCCTTGACGGTCATGGCGTGGCCTGCCTCGCAGGCGCCGATGCTGG
>NZ_JBFARL010000392.1:0-3052 GCF_040674655.1 Actinomadura sp. NPDC049753
CGACGGTCGAGGCCGCCCGCGCCGCCCTCGCCCGCCCCGGTTCGGTCGGCCTGATCGTCCCGGACGCGCGGGCGGGCGCGCACGCGGCGGCCCTGGAGGCCGCCGGGCTGGAGCACGAGGTCCTCGGGCCGGAGTCGGCCGGCGCCGGACGGCTGCTCGTCATCCCCGCGACCCTCGCCAAGGGCCTGGAGTACGACCACGTTATCGTCGCCGAGCCCGCCGCCATCGCCGCCGCCGAGACCCGCGGCCTCGCCCGCCTCTACGTCGTGCTGACCCGCGCCGTCACCACGCTGACCGTGCTGCACGAGGACGACCTGCCCGCCGAGCTGGCGGCGCCGTAGCCGGGTGCGCCCTACACGGGCGCGTCCTACCCGGGCGCGCCCGGCCGGCTCGGCCGCTCCCGCGTGCGCAGCCCTTCGAAGACGATCCGCAGGACGTCCTCGCGGGCCCCGGCGCGTCCCGCCGCGTAGGACATGCCGGCCAGCAGCGCCATGACCTCGCCCGGCCCGACGTCGGCGCGGACGGCGCCGGTCTCCTGCGCCCGGCCGAGGAGGACCCCGAGCGCGGCCTTCAGATCCGGTCCGGCGCGCCCGGTGGCCTCCCGGGCGTCGACGCCGGCCTCGGCCAGCGCCTCGGTGACGGCCTGCTTGGCGGCCGCCTGCGAGACCACCCGGGTGAAGAAGCCGAAGAACGCCGCGCCCGGGTCGTCCGCGGACCGCAGGTCCCGCGCCTCGGCCGCCAGCCGCTCCAGCAGGGCGACGAGCACGGCCTCCAGCAGCGACTCCTTGGTGGGGAAGTGCCGGAACACCGTCCCGATGCCGACCCCCGCCTTGCGCGCGACCTCCTCGGTGGAGGCGGCGGTCCCCTGGACGGCGAAGACCTCCTCGGCCGCGGCGAGGACTTTGGCGCGGTTGCGCAGGGCGTCGGCGCGCAGCGGCCTGCCGGGGGCGGGTGACGTCATCGCTGCCTTCCGTTGACAAGTGGAGTCTTGGCTCCGTATTTTCTCATGCGGAGCCCGTACTCCGATTCTAGGGGAGACCGCATGTCAGAGTTCGCCAGCCCCCGGGCCGTCTTCCAGCGGCTGATCGACGGGATCACCGGACTGCGGCCGGAGGGCCTGCCGCAGCTGTACGCGGAGGACGCCGTGGTCGTCCACCCGTTCGCCCACCCGGCGTCGCGGCTGGAGGGCCGGGAGGCGCTGCGCCGGCACTTCGAGCAGCTGGAGACGCTGCCCGTGGAGCTGAAGGCGCGCAACGTCGTCGTGCACGAGACCGCCGACCCCGAGGTGATCATCACGGAGTTCGAGTACGCGGGCCGCAACACCGCGAACGGGCGGGAGTTCGTCGTGCCCAACATCTTCGTCCTGCGGGTGCGCGACGGGCACATCGTGGAGTCCCGCGACTACGCCCACCACCGCGCGTTCGACGAGGCGATGGCGTGACGCCCCCGGGCGCCGCGTCCCCCGCCGGGGCGTTCGCGCGGTAAGGCGGCGGTTGACTGGCCGTCCCGGCCGTTCCTAGGGTGGACGCGTCCGGCATACCGACCGGTTGGTATGCCCCGTTCCGGGTGGCCGCCGCCACCCACGCCCCGCGCGGAGGCCCCGTGAGCACAGCACCGCCCGACGCCGACGAGCTGAGCAGGCGGGTCGGCGAGTTCCTCGCCGCCCACGACCCCGCGGCGACCGGACCCCTGGAGTTCCTGCGGGCCCGGTTCGACGCCGGGCTCGCCTGGGTGCACTACCCCGAGGGACTCGGCGGGCTCGGCGCCCCGCGGCACCTGCAGCCCGCCGTCGACCGCCGGTTCGCCGAGGCGGGCGCCCCGACCAACCATCCCGAGCGCAACGGCATCGGGCTCGGCATGGCGGCCCCGACGATCCTCGCCTTCGGCACCGAGGAGCAGAAGCGCCGCTTCCTGCGCCCGCTGTGGACCGGCGAGGAGCTGTGGTGCCAGCTGTTCAGCGAGCCCGGCGCCGGCTCCGACCTGGCCGCGCTCGCCACCCGCGCCGTCCGCGACGGCGACGCCTGGACGGTCAACGGCCAGAAGGTGTGGACGTCCATGGCGCACGAGGCGCGCTGGGCGATCCTCGTCACCCGCACCGACCCGGACGTCCCCAAGCACCGCGGCATGACCTACTTCGTCTGCGACATGACCGCGCCGGGCGTCGAGGTCCGCCCGCTGCGGCAGATCACCGGCGAGGCCGAGTTCAACGAGGTGTTCCTCACCGACGTGCGGATCCCCGACGAGCACCGGCTCGGCGAGGTCGGGCAGGGCTGGCAGGTCTCCACCACGACGCTCATGAACGAGCGGGTCGCCATCGGCGGCAGCGCCGCGCCGCGCGAGAGCGGCATGATCGGCGTCGTCGCCGCGCTCTGGCGGAACCGCCCGGAGCTGCGCACCCCCGGCCTGCACGACGCCCTGCTGCGCGCGTGGGTGGAGACCGAGGCGGCCCGGCTCACCGGGGCGCGGCTGCGCCAGCAGCTCACCGCCGGGCAGCCCGGCCCCGAGGGGTCGGGCGCCAAGCTGGCCTTCGCCAGGCTCAACCAGGAGGTGTCCGGCCTGGAGCTGGAGCTGCTCGGCGAGGAGGGCCTGCGCTACGACGACTGGACGATGCGCCGCCCCACCGAGGTCGACTTCACCCGCCGCTCGCCCGGCTACCGCTACCTGCGCGCCAAGGGCAACTCCATCGAGGGCGGCACCTCGGAGATCCTGCGCAACATCATCGCCGAGCGCGTCCTCGGCCTGCCCGGCGAGATCCGCGTCGACAAGGACGTGGCGTGGAAGGACCTGCCCCGATGAGCGACCTGCTGTACGGCGAGATCGAGAACGACCTGCGGGCGAGCGTCCGCGAGGTGCTGGGCGACCTGGCGCCCTGGGCCTCGGTCCTCGCGGGCACGGAGAAGAACGAGCCCTACGACGCGCCGCTGTGGCGGGCGCTCGCCGTCCAGCTCGGCTGCGCCTCCCGGTCCCGCGCCGCGGGTTCGACGCCCGCTCCGCCAGCCACTCCTCGTGGGCCGGGAACCGGCCGGCGCCCGTCGCGTCCAGCGCGTACAGG
>NZ_JBFARL010000393.1:0-3013 GCF_040674655.1 Actinomadura sp. NPDC049753
ACTGCTCGAACTCACGCACGACCAGACCGCCCGCCAGATGGTCGTCACGCAGCGCGACCATCTTCGCCGCGATGTCGTGCAGTTGCGCGAGGGCGACGAGCTCGGAGTGCCGCTCGGCGGCCACCGGCTCGCTGCGGTGCACCTCGACGCCGGCGACGGCGGCCAGGGCCCCGGTGAGGGCGAGGACGAGCAGGACGCCCGCGCCCCGGAGGCCTCGCGGCCGCGTCCCGGCCCCGCCGGAGGCGGCCCTGCGCGCCGCGGCCTCGGCGTAGCCCGGGTCGAGGCGCCTGCCGGCGAACAGGTCGGCGAGCAGCGACATGGAGGCGTCGGGGCGCCGGTCGGGCGGCCGCCCCCGGCCGCCGGGCTCGTCCTCAGGTGCGATCACCGGCCCATCATGGCAAGGTCCGGCGTGCCTGCGCGGCCGCGCCCGTGTCAGAGCGGGCTGCGCCCGTCGGCGGAGCGGGGCGCGGCGGGTCAGGCGGTCGCGGGGCGCAGGCCGATGTGGACGGCGAGGGCGGCCAGCACCGAGCCCATCAGGTAGCGCTGGGCGCGCTGCCAGCCGGGCCTGCGCGCGAGGAAGGCGGCGATGGAGCCGGCGCCGAGCACGATGAGGGCGTTGACGGTGACGGCGATCACGACCTGGACGGCGCCGAGCAGCAGGATCTGGACGGCGACGCTGCCGCGCCCGGGGTCGGCGAACTGCGGGAGCAGCGACACGTACAGGATGGCGATCTTGGGGTTGAGCAGGTTGGTGACCAGGCCCATGGTGAACAGCCGGCGCGGCGGGTCGGCGGGCAGGTCGGCGGGCGCGAAGGCGGTCGTGCCGCCGGGCCGCAGCGCCTGCCACGCCAGCCACAGCAGGTAGCAGGCGCCGGCCAGCTTGATCGCCGTGTAGAGGGGCGGCACGAGCGTGAAGACCGTGGTGAGGCCCGCGGTGGCGGCCGCGACGTAGACGAGGAACCCGGCGGCGACGCCGCCGAGCGAGATCAGCCCGGCGCGGCGGCCCTGCGTCACCGACCGCGACACCAGGTAGATCATGTTGGGCCCCGGGGTGAGGACGAGGCCGAGGGCGAAAAGGGCGATGGCCGCGACGGCCCCGAACGAGATCATTGCGCTCCAGACGACTCGAAGTTCTCCAAGAGTAGAAGTCGGGGTATTCTCGGTGCAATAACGAAATTGTTCTCGGTGCAATGCGAGGGTTCACGTGGACGACTTCCGGCGGGTCGCGGACGAGCTGGCCGCCGACATCGCGGCGGGACGGCTGCGCCCGGGCGAGCGGCTGCCGCCGCAGCGCGCCTTCGCCCGGCGCCGGGGCATCGCGGGCTCCACGGCGAACCGCGTGTACCGCGAGCTGGCCAGGCGCGGCCTGGTGGTGGGCGAGGTCGGGCGCGGGACCTTCGTCCGCGCCGCCGAGCGCCCGCCGGGGCCCGCGCTCGCCGAGCCCGCCGCGGCGCGCGTCGACCTGGAGCTGAACCACCCCGTGGCGCCGGGGCAGAGCGCCCTGCTCGCCGAGGGGCTGGAGCGCCTGCGCCGACCGGACGTCCTGGCCGCCGCGCTCGGGCCCGCCGGGGTCGCGGGGACCGCCGCCGCCCGCGAGGCCGCGGCGGCGCTGCTGGCCTCGCCCGGCCTGCGGCCCGCCCCCTCCGAGGTGCTGTTCGCGGGGAACGGCCGGCAGGCCGTCGCGGGCGCCGTGGCGGCGCTCGTGCCCGCGGGCGGCCGGCTCGGCGTCGAGGCGCTGACCTATCCGGTGATCAAGGGGATCGCGGCCCGGCTCGGGGTGACGCCGGTCCCGATCGCGATGGACGAGCACGGCCTGCGCCCGGACGCGCTCGCCGAGGCCCATCGCGCCGCCCCGCTCGGCGCCGTCTACGTCCAGCCGACGCTGCACAACCCGCGCGGGACCACGATGCCGGAACAGCGCCGCGCCGAGCTGGCCGGCGCGCTGGAGCGGCTCGGCCTGCACGCCGTGGAGGACCGCGTCTGGGCGTTCCTTCCGGACGGCGGGCCGGAACCGCTCGCGGCGCACGCCCCGCATCGCACCGTCCTCGTCGACAGCCTCTCCAAGCGCCTCGCCCCAGGTCTGAGCCTCGGCTTCGCCGTCCCGCCCGCGGCGCTCGCCGGGCGCGTCGCCACCGCGCTGCGCTCCGGCGCCTGGGGCCCGCAGGGGTTCGCGCTGGAGGCCGCGGCGGGCTGGATCGCCGACGGGACGGTCGAGAAGATCGTGCGGGCCAAGCGCGCCGACGCCGCGTCCCGCCAGCGGATCGTGGCCCGGTGCCTGGAGGGCGCGGCCGTCCGGTCCGATCCCTGCTCGTACTTCTGCTGGTGGGAGCTGCCCCGGCGGTGGCGGGCCGAGACGTTCGTGGCGGCGGCCGCCCGGCGCGGCATCGCCGTCACCCCGGCCGCCGCCTTCGTCGTGGGCGGCGCCGCCGCCCCGCGCGCCGTCCGCCTCGGCCTGGCCTCCCCGCCGCCGGACGTCCTCGCCCGCACCCTGCGGACGCTCGCCGGGATCGCCGCCGGGGACCCCGACGACGACGCCCCCGACTGACCGGATCCGGCGGCTGGACGCGCATCGGAAGATCGTCCATCGTCGAGGTGGTGTCGCCCGGCGGGAGGACAGATGATCGAGGTCCGCGAGGTGGGGCAGCGAGCGGCCGGGGGGCGGCGGACGCTGCGGGAGGTGTCGCTGTCGATCGGCGCCGGGGAGCTGGTGGCGATCATCGGCGGCAGCGGGGCGGGCAAGACCACCCTGCTGGACGCCATCGCGGGCGTCCGGCCGCCCGCCGAGGGCGAGGTCAGGTACGACGGCGGCGCGGCCGGCCCGGCCGCGGGCTCGCTGGGCTACGTGCCGCAGGACGACATCGTGCACCTGGAGATGCCGCTGCGGCGCACGCTGCGGTACGCGGCGGGGCTGCGGCTGCCTTGGAGGTCCTGCGGGTCCCCGAGGGGCGGCTGCTGCTCCAGACCCTCCGCAGCCACGACCAGTACAACACCACCGTCTACGGCCTGGACGACC
>NZ_JBFARL010000394.1:0-3005 GCF_040674655.1 Actinomadura sp. NPDC049753
AGGCCGCGCTGGGTCATGCTCGTGTTGAACCAGGTGCCGTTGACGACCATGGCCGCGTCGCCGGACTTGAAGTGGTCGGCGGGGTCGGCCTTGTCTCGGCGAGGTACTCGGTGAGGGACCGCACGCCGCCCGCGTCGTCGGCCAGCACGGACGGGATGTCGGGCAGCCCGGGCAGGACCCGGTCGGCGAACACGACGCTGGAGCACACCCGGGCCGCGGCGCGCCAGTCGGCCTCGTCCCCGGCGGGCAGCGCGATGATCCCGTCGACCCGCTGCTCGACGAGCCGGTCGACGATCTCGGCCTCGCGGGACGGATCGCCGTGCGCGGCGTCCACGATGACGTGCTCGCCGAGGGTGCGGGCGCAGGCCAGCACTCCCGCGACCACCTCGGCGCAGAACGGGTCGGTGACGTCGGGGACGACCAGGCCGATGCCGCCGCTGCGGCGCAGCTTCAGGCCCCGGCCGAGGGCGCTCGGCCGGTAGTCCAGCTCGCGGGCCGCGGCCAGCACCCGCTCGCGGGTCGCGGCGCTCGCCGAGCCCGTCCCGGAGAACACCCGCGACACCGTGGCGATGCCGACGCCCGCCGCCGCGGCCACGTCCTTGATCGTCGCCGACCGCCGTTCCGCCACCCGCGCACCGTCCCTTTCCGCCCGTTTCGATCATCTTCTCACGATGACGTCTCCCCTGGAAACGATTCCATGATGTTTACTCCAGCCAATACGACATATCCCCTGCTCGGCGGGGGAACGGCGGAAACGTTTCCAAAGGGGTTCGGATGGCCAAGATCGTGCTGGACCGGGTCGACAAGGTGTACGGCGGCGGAGTCAAGGCCGTCGACGGGCTCGACCTGGAGATCCGCGACGGCGAGTTCATGGTGCTGGTCGGGCCGTCCGGCTGCGGCAAGTCCACCGCGCTGCGGATGATCGCCGGGCTGGAGGAGATCTCCGGCGGGAAGATCTCCATCGGCGACCAGGTCGTCAACGACCTCGCGCCGAAGGACCGCGACATCGCGATGGTGTTCCAGAACTACGCCCTCTACCCGCACATGACGGTCGAGCAGAACCTCGCGTTCGGCCTCAAGCTGCGCGGCACGCCGAAGGCGGAGATCAAGCAGAAGGTCCGCGACGCCGCCAAGATGCTCGGTCTGGAGCAGTACCTGTCCCGCAAGCCGGCCGCGCTGTCGGGCGGCCAGCGGCAGCGCGTCGCGATGGGCCGCGCGATCGTCCGCCAGCCGCAGGCGTTCCTGATGGACGAGCCGCTGTCCAACCTCGACGCCAAGCTCCGCGTGTCCATGCGCGCCTCCCTCAGCCAGCTGCACGAGCGGCTCGGCGTCACCACCGTGTACGTCACCCACGACCAGGTCGAGGCGATGACGCTCGGATCGCGGGTGTGCGTGCTGCGCGAGGGCAAGCTCCAGCAGGTCGACACCCCGCAGCGGCTGTTCGACAACCCCGTCAACCTGTTCGTGGCCGGGTTCATCGGCTCGCCCGCGATGAACTTCGTGCTCGCCGACCTCGAGACCGGCGACGGCGGGGCGCGGGTCTCCTTCGCCGGCTACACGCTGCCCGTCCCGGCCGCGGTCATGGACGGCAAGCCCGGCCTGGGCGACTACCTCGGCAAGAAGGTCATCCTCGGCGTCCGCCCGTCGGACTTCGAGGACTCCTCGCACGCCCAGCCCGGCTGGGCGCCGATGGCGGTGCGCAGCAGCGTCACCGAGGAGCTCGGCAGCGAGATCAACGTGATCTTCACGATCGACGCCCCGCCGGTCGAGCACAAGGACACCGCCGACCTGGCCGAGGACGCCGCCGAGGGCGAGGCCGAGGCGATCCCGCTGATCGACAACAAGGCGCTGTGGACGGCCCGCGTCAACTCCCGCTCGCACGTGCGCCCGGGGCAGGACGTGGACCTCGCCGTCGACACGCGCCGCCTGCACTTCTTCGACCCGTCCAGCGGCCTGGCCATCGGGCACCCCGACGTCGCCGAACGGCACGGCGCCGCGGACCTGCGCAAGTCCGGCTGACCATCCCGCTGTGACAGGGCGGTGCCCACGGCCTCAGCGAGGCCGTGGGCACCGTTGTCTCGCGGGCGTCACTTCACCGAGCCGGCGAGGACCCCCTGGACGAAGTAGCGCTGGAAGGCGAAGAACACGACCAGCGGGACGACCAGCGACAGGAACGCGCCGGGCGCGAGGATGTCGATGTTGCCGGTGAACTGCCGCATCTGCGACTGCAGCCACTTGGTCATCGGCTGCGACCCGGTGTCGGCGAACACCAGCGCGACCAGCAGGTCGTTCCACACCCACAGGAACTGGAAGATGCCGAGCGAGGCGATCGCCGGGCCGCCCAGCGGGAAGATCACCCGGCGGAAGATCGTCCACTCCGAGCCGCCGTCCATCCGCGCCGCCTCCAGCAGGTCCCGGGGGATCGCCGCGAAGAAGTTGCGGAGCAGGAAGATCGCGAACGGCAGCCCGAAGGCCACGTGGAACAGCACGACGCCGGTGACCGAGCCGAACATGTGGAAGCTTCCGAACTCGATGTGGCCGTACAGCTTGGCGACCGGGATCAGCGCGACCTGGACCGGCACCACCAGCAGCGCCACGACGCCGAGGAACAGCCAGTCCCGGCCGGGGAACTCCATCCAGGCGAACGCGTAGGCGGCCAGCGAGGCGATCGCGACCACCAGCACCGTCGCCGGGACGGTGATCAGCACCGTGTTCCAGAACGAGTCGACGAAGTCGCCCTTGTCCAGCAGCGCGCCGTAGGACTCGGTGGTCAGCTGCGCCGGCTTGGCGAACACGTTCCACCAGCCGTCGGCGTTGTTGTCCTCGTTGGAGCGCAGCGAGGCGACCAGCAGGCCGAGGGTCGGCACCAGCCAGAACAGCGCGACCAGGACCAGCAGCGCCTGCGCGGCGCCGCCGCCCGCCCTGCCGACGACCCGCGCGGCCAGGCTCTGGACCGTCGCCCGGGACGTCCCCGAGTCGGTCGGCAACGACCACCCGTCCATCGC
>NZ_JBFARL010000395.1:0-2958 GCF_040674655.1 Actinomadura sp. NPDC049753
GGCGGCCGGGACGGCCCGCGCGAAGTCCCCGCGCGCGAGCCCGCCCGCCGGATCGACGAGGGCGGGGCGCTCCCCGCGCGGGGAGGCGGCGGCTCTCTCCGCGGCCTCCACGGCCGCCTCCAGGACCACGTCGGTGATCGTGGCGCCGTGGGCCGGAGCGCTCGTCTCGGACATGCCGCGAAGGTACGCGGCGCGCGTCCGGCGCCGCATCCGAAGAACTGTGCAGCCGGGTGTGCACGTCACGGGGCCAGGCCGGCGCGCTCCAGAAGCTCCCGGCGCCTGACCCGGCCTCCGGCCGTGCGGGGGATCTCGTCGACGACGTGCACCGCCGACACCGCCCGGGTCGCCGGCACGCGCCCGTTGACATAGGCGAGCAGGTCGGCCTCGGGCACCGGTTCGGACAGCACGGCGAACGCGTGGGGCGCGAGCCCGAGGTCGTCGTCGGGGGCGGGCGCCACGGCGGCGTCCTCCACGGACGGATGGGCGGCCAGCACCGCCTCCGGGTCGCCGGGCGGTTCGCGGCGCGCCCCGGCGAGCCGTCCGAGGATGAACGCCCGCCCGTGCTCGTCGGCGAACGCCGAGTCCCCGGTGGGCAGCCACCGCACGGGTCCCGCGGCGCCCCGCCCCACCGGGAGCCGCACGCACATCTCGCCGGGCTGGTAGGACGGCTGCACCGCCCCGGTGCGCGGATCCACGACCCGCCACGCCACGCCCGGCAGGCCCCGCCCGACCGAGTCGAGCGTCCCCTCCTCGGCGGCGCGCAGGTTGAGGTGGGTGAACCCGCCGGCCTCGGCCGGCCCGTACGCCTGCCGCACCGGGCAGCCCAGCCGGGACGCGGCGGCGCGGGCCCCCTCCGAGGCGAGCGGCCCGCCCGCGACCACGACGGCGCGCAGCGCCCGCAGGTCGTAGTGGCAGACGGCGCGCTCGTGGGCGAGGGCCTCCACCAGCTCCGGCGGGAGCACCGCGACGGTCGCCCGGTGGTCCCACAGCGCGCGGAGCAGGTCGTGGCGTCCCGCCCCGGAGTACGCGACGGCGGTGGCGCCGAGCCGCAGCACCGGGTTGAGCACCCCGTTCAGCCCGAGGACGGTGCTGAACGGCAGCGCGCTCAGCACCGTGTCCGCACCGCCGAACATGGCCGACTCGGCGACCCTCATCAGGCCCGCCACGACCTCCGCGTGCGTCAGCCGCACCGTCCGGGCGGGGCCGCCTTCGCCTCCCGGCGTACAGGCCAGCAGCGCGATGTCTCCGCCGGCGCGGTCGGTCGGCGTGTACGGGGCCGCGCCCGCGGGGGCCGGGGCGGCGAGCAGATCGGTGAGCCGCAGCGGGGCCGCCTCGCCGGTGCCGGGACCGCCGCCGGTCAGGGCGTCGTCATCGCCGCCGGGAGCGTCGGTGATGACGGAGCCGGCGCCGGTCTCGTCGAGCAGGCGGGACGCGTCCGGGCCGGTGAGGGGGAAGGGCACGGCACCGGCCGCGATCACCGCGTGCAGGGCGACGGCGAGGTCCAGGGGCTCGCGCAGGAGCAGGCCGACCACGTCCCCCGGCACGGTTCCGTCGCGTGCGAGAGCGGAGGCCGCGGTCCCGACCAGGGTGGAGAGTTCCGCGTGGGTCAGGGCGCGTCCGGACGACGCGTCCAGCACCGCGGTCCTCCCGGGGTCGGGTGCGGCGCCGAACACCGCGCGGGTCACCGTGACCGCCGGGTAGGCGGGGTCCACGCTTCTGGGGAGCATGGCGCCGACGCTAGGCGGGCGCGTCGCCCCGCGCATGCGCCGAAGTGCGCAACCACCGTCGTATTCGACGGACCCCCGGGGAGCGCACGCGATGTGTACACACCTCGGGGTCAGGAATCCTCCGCGGGGATGTTGTCCACGGCCCAGGCGGCGATCTGGGCGCGGGAGGAGAAGCCGAGCTTGGTCAGGATGTTGGTGACGTGGCGGGCGACGGTGGCGGGGCTGATGACGAGCTCGTCGGCGACCCCGCGGTTGCTGAGGCCGCGGCAGACCAGGCGGGCGATCTCCCGTTCGCGGGCCGTCAGGCTGCTCGGCGGCGTGACCGGTCCGGCGGCGCCCGGCGCGGCGGGGCCCCACGCCGGCGGCCGAGGCCGCGGGACGGTCCCGGGACCGCGGAGCGCGTAGGCGATCGCGTCGTCGGCGGGCATCGCGCAACCCTCGCCCCAGTACTGGGCGACGAGGGGTTCGCCGATCCTGCGGCGGATCGGTTCGAGGACGCGTTCGCGGCGCGCGCCCGTGCCGGGCTCGCGGCCGGTCGCCTCGCGCAGCGCGGACGCCGCGCCGGCGAGCGTCACCGCGCCCCGCTCGTCGCCCTCGCACGCGACCAGGTCGGCGAACGCGGCCAGGGCGCGGGCCATGTCCAGCCGGATCCCGGACGAGCGGCTCAGCGCGAGGCTCTCGGCGAGCGACGCGCGGGCCGAGGCCAGGTCTCCCCGGGCGAGCGCGACGCGGCCGAGCCCGGCGAGGGCCCGCGCCATCTCCGGCCGCGCGCCGATCTCGGCGAGGACCGGCAGGACCGCGGCGTAGTGGCCGCGGGCCGAGGCCGGGTCGCCGCGCAGCTCGGCGAGCCTGCCGAGCCCGATCATGGCGTGGGAGGCGCCCCACAGATGGTCGATGTCCCGCATGACGGACGCGGCCGCGTCGAGCCGCTCGCGGGCCTCGCGCAGCCGCGACTCCCGGATCAGCAGGTAGCCGCGGGCCGCGCACGCGTAGGCGCGGGTCCACTCCCGGCCGGGGCCGCGGACGAGGGCGTCGGCCTCGTCCAGGCGGCGGGCGGCGTCGGCGAAGCGGCCGGCGCGGGCGAGGCACTCGGCGCCGGTGATCAGCGCGGTCGCGGTCATGACGTCGTCCCCGGCCTCCCGGCAGGGCCCGAGCGCCTCCTCGGCGCGCCGGGCTCGAAGCGTGGTGCGGTGACGCTCCTCGCGACACTCACCGGCCACTGGAATGCAAC
>NZ_JBFARL010000396.1:0-2942 GCF_040674655.1 Actinomadura sp. NPDC049753
CCGCCCGCCTGGCCGGCGCCGCCCGCGACCGAGCACACCGCCGACCGCACCGACGCCGGGGTCCGCGCACGCTACGCGGCGCTGCGCGACACCGCCCCGCAGATCTGAGGAGAAACCATGAGCGACTACACGCCCACGCCCGAGGACCGCTTCTCGTTCGGCGTCTGGACGGTCGGCTGGCAGGGCGTCGACGTGTTCGGCCCCGGCACCCGGCCGCCGATGCCCGCCGACCGCGCCGTCCGCGAGCTGGCCGAGATCGGCGCCTACGGCGTGAACTTCCACGACAACGACGTGTTCGACTTCGACGCCACGCCCGCCGAGAGGCAGGGCGCGATCGACGCGTTCCGCAAGGCCCTGGACGAGACCGGCCTGGTCGTCACCACCGCCACCACGAACCTGTTCGGGCACCCGATCTTCAAGGACGGCGCGTTCACCGCCAACGACCGCGACGTCCGCCGCTTCGCGCTGCGCAAGGTCATGGACAACCTGGACCTGGCCGCCGAGCTGGGCGCCCGGACCTACGTCTGCTGGGGCGGGCGGGAGGGCGCCGAGTCCGGGGCCGCCAAGGACGTCCGGGCCGCGCTGGACCGCTACAAGGAGGCGTTCGACGTCCTCGGCGCCTACGTCGCCGACCAGGGCTACGACCTGCGCTTCGCGATCGAGCCGAAGCCGAACGAGCCGCGCGGCGACATCCTGCTCCCCACGATCGGCCACGCGCTCGCGTTCATCCAGACCCTGGAGCGTCCGGACACCGTCGGCCTGAACCCCGAGGTCGGGCACGAGGAGATGGCCGGGCTGAACTACGCGCACGGCCTGGCCCAGGCGCTGTGGCAGGGCAAGCTGTTCCACATCGACCTCAACGGGCAGCACGGCCCCCGCTACGACCAGGACCTGCGGTTCGGCGCCGGGAACGCGCGCGGCGCGTTCTGGGTCGTCGACCTGATCGACCAGAGCGACTACGACGGCCCGGTCCACTTCGACTTCAAGCCGCCGCGCACCGAGGACGACCGGGGCGTGTGGGAGTCGGCGGCCGCGTGCATGCGCAACTGGCTGATCCTGCGCGAGAAGGCCCGCGCGTTCCGCGCCGACCCCGACGTGCAGGACGCCCTGCGCGAGGCCAAGCTGGAAGAGCTCGCCCAGCCCACGCTGGCCGACGGCGAGGACTGGCGCTCCGTCCGCGACGCCACCGCCGACGCCGAGGCCCTCGGCGCCCGCCGCACCGCCTTCGAGCACCTCGACCAGCTCGCCCTGGAGCACCTCTACGGCGTGCGGTGAGGTGTTTCCCCAGGGGGCGACGACCCCTGGAACCCCGTCACGGGCCGGGCGAGCTCCAGGCGCCAGAGCGCCTTCCGGCCGCCCGACCCGTGGCCGCGGCTAAGGCTCCTTACGTCGTGGTCACGGGGTCGCCAGCGCTTCTGTGGGGGCCAGGCGGGCCGCGCGTAGAGCGGGGTACAGGCCCGCGACGCCGCCTATGAGGACGGTGGCGAGGATGCCCCCGGCCATCGCCCACACCGGGACGACGGTCGGCCAGCCCTGCGTCACGGCGAAGACGGCGGTGACCACGATGCCCGCGGCCACGCCGCCCACGCCGCCCAGCACGGCCAGCATCTGCGACTCGGCGAGGAACTGGAGCCGGATCTGGCCCCGCGTGGCGCCGAGGCTGCGGCGCAGGCCGATCTCGGCGCGGCGCTCCAGCACGGAGATCACCATCGTGTTGGCGACGCCGACGCCGCCGACCAGCAGCGCGACGCCGCCGAGGCCGAGGAGCAGCCCGGTGAACGCCCGGTCGCCGGCCTGCTGCGCGGCCAGCGCGTCCGAGGGCCGGCTGACCTCGACCTCGTTCGGGGCCTGCGGGTTCGCGGTCGCCGCGAGCAGGTCCCGCACCTTCGCCACGGCGTCCTTGCGGGCCCGCGTGTAGACGGTGGTCGGGTGGCCGTCGAAGCCGAGGCGGGACGCCGCGGCGTCCCAGCCGACGAGCGCGGCCGAGTCCAGCTCCGGCGCCAGCCCGTTCGGTTCCAGGACGCCGACGACGGTGAACCACTGCGAGCCCAGCCACACCTGCGTGTTCGGCGCCGAGACGCCGAGCCGGTCGGCGGCCGCCGACCCGAGGACGACGGCGGGGTACTTCGCCGTGCCCGCGTTGAGCCAGGTGCCGGAGGCCATGGTGAGGCCGACGGTCCGCGGCAGGTCGAGGCGGGCCGCCAGGACGCTGATGCCGCCGCTCTCCCCCTCCGGGATGTGGTCGTTGCGGTAGACGGCGGTGTCCTCCAGCTTCGCCGTCGCCGACGCCGACCGCACGTCCGGCATCCGCGCCACCATGACGACGGACTCCTCGGGCAGCGCGGCGTCCCCGCCGAACAGGTCGCGGCCGGGGCCGACCGTGAGCAGGTTCGTGCCGAGCCGGTCGAGGGTGGCCTGCAGCTGCGCCCGGCTGGACGTCGAGATGCCGACCACGCCGATCATCGCGGCGATGCCGATCGCGATGCCGAGGGCGGACAGGAACACCCGCGTCGGCCGGGACCGCAGGCCGGCGGCGCCGACGCGCAGCACGTCGCCGGGGCCGAGCCTCGCCGGGGCGTCCCCGGAGGCGGTCCTCCCGCTCACGGCGCCCCCACCCGCGCGTCGTCGTGCACGATCCGGCCGTCGCGCATCCGCACCTGCCGGGGCAGCAGCGCCGCGATGTCCCGGTCGTGCGTGATCAGGACGACGGTGGTGCCGCCGCCGGACAGCTCGCGCAGCAGGTCCAGGACGCCCGCGCCCGACGCCGAGTCCAGCGCGCCGGTCGGCTCGTCGGCCAGCAGCAGCGCGGGCTCCCCCACCACGGCGCGGGCGATCGCGACCCGCTGCCTCTCGCCGCCCGACAGCTGGTGCGGCCTGTGGCCGAGCCGGTGGCCGAGCCCGACGCGCTCCAGCGCGTGGCGGGCCCGGCGGCGCCGCTGCGC
>NZ_JBFARL010000397.1:0-2910 GCF_040674655.1 Actinomadura sp. NPDC049753
GGCGGACGCGGCCGACCGCCTCGCCCGCGTCCTGGTCGCCGCCAACCGCGCCCACCTGCCCTGGGCCGCCTGATGGCCGCGGACGTTCTCGTCGCCGTCGACGGCGGCAACAGCAAGACCGACGCGGCCGTCGCCACCACCGCCGGCGAGCTGCTGGCCACCGTGCGCGGCGGCGGGTTCCGCCCGCAGGCCGCCGGGCTCGACGCCGCCCTCGACGCGCTGACGGCGGACATCGGCAGGGCGCTGCGGGACGCCGGGGTCCGGACCGGCGGCGTCGTCCACCTGGCCGCCTACATGGCCAACGTCGACCTGCCCGGCGAGGACGAGCGGCTGGAGAAGCTCCTGCTCTCCCGGGGCGCCGCGCCGAGCGTGACGGTCGGCAACGACACGTTCGCGCTGCTGCGCAGCGCCGTCACCGAGGGCTGGGGCGTCGCGGTGGTCTGCGGCGCCGGCATCAACTGCGCGGGCGTCGCCCCCGACGGGCGCACCGCGCGGTTCCCGTCCCTCGGCGCCCACACCGGCGACTGGGGCGGCGGCGGCGAGCTCGGCCGCGCGGCTCTGTGGCACGCCATCCGCGGCGAGGACGGCCGGGGACCGGAGACGGCGCTGACCACCGCGGTCGCCGCCCACTTCGGTCTGGCCCGCGCCATCGACGTGGGCCTCGCCCTCCACCTCCGCGAGATCGACCGGGGGCGGCTCACCGCCCTGGCGCCCGTCCTGCTCGACATCGCCGAGGCCGGCGACCGGGTGGCCCGCGGCGTGGTGCTCCGGCTTGCGGAGGAGGTGGCGATCCTCGGCTCGGTCGCGCTGCGCCGCCTGGACCTGCTGGACACCCCCGCCGACGTCGTCCTCGGCGGCGGGGTCCTGGCGGCCCGCCGGCCGCTGCTGATGGAAGCGGTCGCGGACCGCTACGCCGACCTCGCCCCCCGCGCCCGCCTGCTGGTCCCCGAGGACCCCCCGCTGCTCGGCGCCGCGCTCCTCGCCCTCGACCACGTCGCCGCCCCGCCGTCCGCCCACGCGGCCCTGCGCACCGCGTTCCGCCGCCGCTGACCCGCGGTCGGGCCGTCGCCGCCGGGATGCCTACCATGGCGTTGGACGGACGGTCCGGAGCGTCTCGACTCGCCGAACGACCTCCGCCCTTGACGTTGTAAGGTTCCGGCGGTGCGGGAGGGGGACGCCGTGGAGATCGGGTTCGCGGTGCCGGGGTCCGGCGCGTGGGCGACCCCGCGCAACCAGGTGACGGTGGCGCGGCGCGCCGAGGAGCTCGGCTACCGCTCGCTCTGGACGCTGCAGCGAGTCCTCAACCCCGCCGGGTCGACCGACCTCACCTACCGCAACGTCCCCGACCCGCTGATCACCCTGGCCTACCTCGCCGCCCACACCTCCCGGGCGCGGCTCGGCGTCGCGGTCGTGAACCTTCCGTTCTACGCGCCCCCGATCCTCGCCAAGCAGGCCGCCACCCTCGACCACGTCAGCGGGGGACGCCTGGACCTCGGCCTCGGGATCGGCTGGATGCGCGAGGAGTTCGCGGCGGTCGGCGCCCCCATGGAGCGCCGCGGCGCCCGCGCCGAGGAGTTCGTCGCCGCGCTGCGCGCCCTGTGGGCCGGCGGACCCGGGGACGCGGCGCGATTCCACGGCGAGTTCTACGACATCCCGCCCGTGACGATGGACCCGCGCCCGCTCCAGCCGTCCGGGCCGCCGATCCTGCTGGGCGGCGGCGCCGAACCCGCGCTGCGGCGCGCGGGCCGGCTGGCCGAGGGCTGGGTCAGCTCCAGCCGCGCCGACCTCGCCGCGATCGGCCGCTCCGTGGAGGTGGTGCGGGAGGCGGCCGAGGAGGCCGGGCGGGACGCGTCCGCGCTGCGGTTCGTGTGCCGGGGCGCGGTCCGGGTCCGCCCCGCGGGACGGGAAAAGCGGCGCCCGCTCACCGGCTCCCTCGAGGAGATCCGCGGCGACTTCGGGGCGCTGGCGAGGCAGGGCGTCACCGAGCTGTTCCTCGACCTGAACTTCGATCCGGAGATCACCGGGCCGGACGCCGATCCGGACGCGTCGCTGGACCGCGCCCTGGAGGCGCTGGAGGCGTTCGCGCCGGGGTCCTGACTACAGGGGCGGCCGCCGCGCCTCCCAGGGGGTGCTGAGCACGACCGTGGTGCGCGTCGCGACGTTGGCGGCGGCGCGGATCTTCTGCAGCAGGTCCTCCAGCTCGTTCGGCGAGGCGACCCGGACCTTGAGGATGTAGCTCTCCTCCCCCGCCACCGAGTGGCACGCCTCGATCGCCTGCAGGTGCGCCAGCCGGTCGGGGGCGTCGTCGGGGGCCGCCGGGTCGATCGGCTTGATCGACACGAAGGCGGTCAGCGGAAGGCCGATCTCCCGGTTGTCGAGCTGGGCGGCGAAGCCCTTGATGACGCCGCGCTTCTGCAGCCGCCGGACGCGCTGGTGCACCGCCGACACCGACAGGCCCGTCTCCTTGGCCAGATCGGTGAAACTCATGCGCCCGTCATCGGCCAGCAGGGCCATGATTTGACGATCGATCTCCTCCACGCGGGAAATCTAGCGCGCCGGAGCCCGTGCGCGGGCCCCGTTCGATCACGGATCGGCTTTCCCGCAAAGGCGGAAGCGC
This sequence comes from Actinomadura sp. NPDC049753, assembly GCF_040674655.1. Lineage (NCBI taxonomy): Bacteria > Bacillati > Actinomycetota > Actinomycetes > Streptosporangiales > Thermomonosporaceae > Actinomadura > Actinomadura sp. NPDC049753. Next base: position 2,618 of record NZ_JBFARL010000397.1, read on the forward strand.
AGCGCTACCGGCGCGCGGAGCGCAGCGGCCCGCAGCTACCGCGCACCACCAGCTCCGTCGGCAGCACGACCGGGCCTCCCCTGCCGCGCCGGGCGGGCTCGCGCAGCAGCAGCTCGCAGGCGCGGTAGCCGATGTCGTGGCCGGGCCTGGCCACGGCGGTCAGGGGCGGATCGCACAGCTCCGCCCACGCGACGTCGATATGGGAGGCGATGAGATGGTCGAAGTCGCCGTCCTTGGCTCCAAGGATGAGCGCTTCTATCTCGGGGCGGGTGTAGATGAGGGCCGGGCCCTCG